>CAYXFV010000083.1:0-11655 GCA_964464365.1 uncultured Nitrosomonas sp.
CGACGATCGGGCCGGCGGTTGGATTGCTGCTGACAATGCTGATCGGTTATAAGGTGTTGACATCCAGACGCTTTAAAAACTGGATGGCGGCTCGGAAAAATGGGAAACAGAGTTAACACACATCTTTTAATAAAGATTTACAATAATACTTTTGTACAGGAACATATATTAATGTCTATCAAAATGATAAAACAATTTTTTATATCAGTTGTAATGGCATCAGGATTGATTTTTACAGGACAAGTTCAGGCGCATGGTGGATTGGCATTGGCTGATGACTTATGCATTTTAACGGTTGGCCCTTATACAGTCCATTTTACCGGTTATCAGCCGTTAACCCAGGAAGAAGAATTTTGCGAAGATATCCCTGAAATCGGGAAAACTGTTGTCGCACTTGATTACATCAACGATGAACTGCGTCCGATGGAAACAGAAGTTCGCATCGTCAGTGGTAGTAGAATTCTCGTGCCCAACGATTTACAAAAAGTTACTGCGGATGACCTGGAATCAATGACGGTCTATCATTTACCTGCGCAAGTGTATCCAAGCGCATCAATCATGATTGATCATACTTTTCCTGAGAAAGGTAAGTTTGCTGGAATTGTGACTGTATCCGGTGAAGGGAAAGAGTGGGTTTCAGTATTTCCATTCTCGGTCGGTGAAGGGCGTCCTGTTAAGTTTTTAACTGATGTATTGCCGTATGTTCTACTGGTAGCTGCTGTCGTGTTCTTTTTCCTCCGTAGCCGCAAAAAATCAGCACAAGAAGGCGCCCCTGTATAATTGTTTGAGCGTAGCGCTATAAAATAATTAGTTTTTTTAATCAATGCAAAGATAATTATCTACATTCGTTAAAAATTGTTTTTCTTTCTAAACACGGCTTTCTCAGCCGTGTTTTTTATTTGTACTTTGACAAGTAATTTTTTAGACTGTACCGTGGATTATAAATTAAATGCAAATGACAAACTTTTAGATGCCACGCATACACGCACTTTTCCAAAACAAACAGAATGAATCGTTATCCGGGTTGCTCGAATTGCCGGAGGAACGTACAACATGCTACGCAATTTTTGCGCATTGTTTTACCTGTTCCAAAGATGGTATAGCCGCGACGTATATTTCCCGAACATTGGCTGAAAACGGAATCGCTGTTTTACGTTTTGATTTCACAGGCCTGGGTAACAGTTCTGGGGATTTCTCAAATACGAATTTCTCTTCTAATCTGGATGACTTGTTGGCCGCCGCTGAGTTTTTGCAGCAGCAATATGCCGCGCCACAGTTGTTAATCGGTCACAGCCTGGGTGGTTCAGCCGTTCTTGCTGTTGCACAGTATATCGAATCCGTGAAAGCAATCGTAACGATTAACGCACCTGCAACAGCAGAACATGTAAAACATTTGTTTGTTGATACGCATGATGAAATTCTTAATAATCAGTCGGCCAAAGTATCATTAGGTGGGCGCAGTTTTACTATACATAAACAGTTTGTTGATGACATCAATCGTTATAATTCCCTGGATGATATTAAGCAGTTAGAAAAAGCGTTATTAATTTTCCATTCACCGGTAGATCCGATTGTATCCATTGACGAAGCGGCACGTATCTATACGGCTGCCAGACATCCAAAGAGCTTTATCTCGCTGGATCAGGCAGATCATCTTTTATCGAATAAAAGTGACGCCGATTATATTGCTGCTGTCATATCGGCCTGGGTAAGCCGGTATTTGACAGAACCTGTCAGATCAGCGCAATCGACGGCTATTCAACCGGATAATTCCGCACCGATTGTACAACCCGGCACAGTCATTGTCAGAGAGCGGGATAAAAAATTTACGCGCGAGATATTTACCCAGCAGCATCGGTGGATCAGTGATGAACCTTTGGAGTCAGGTGGCGCTGATTTGGGTGCAAGCCCGTATGAATTGTTATTGGCGGCATTGGGTAGCTGTACTTCCATGACCTTGCGCATGTATGCAAACCACAAAAAACTTGATCTGGAAGATATCGAGGTGGAGCTGTATCATAGCCGTATTCATGTAGAGGATTGTGCTGCATGTGATAAGCAAAATGCACTCATTGATAAAATCGATAGAAGTATCAGATTAACTGGCTCATTGAGTGAAGCGCAACGCAAACGTTTACTGGAAATAGCAAACTTATGCCCAGTACATAAAACACTGGACAATAAAATTGTTATCGAAACACAATTAGTCGAATAATCATGTGATGAATAAAACCGATAGCGAAGAAAAGTTTCGTATCGACAAATGGCTGTTTGCAGCCCGGTTTTTTAAGACGCGTTCTTTAGCTGCTGAAGCGATTGAACGCGGCAGGGTGCATTTAAACGGAACTCGCATCAAGCCCGCTAAAATAGTAGCGATAGGCGATATGCTGAATTTGCGTATAGGCGACTATCATTATGAAATCAAGGTGTTGGCGTTAAGCAATAAAAGAGGATCAGCCGCCATCGCTCAGCAGCTTTATTGTGAAACGGAAGAAAGCCGCCAGCAACGCGAAGTGGTCGCTGAGCGGCACAAGGCGCAACCTCAGTTTTATACCAAAGGCCGACCAACCAAACGAGATCGCAGGGAAATAATGCGTTTAAAATATACTGAGTGAAGCTAAAGAAAGCCATGCATGAATTCGGACAAAAATTACGTTTGCGGTATTGCGTATTCGCATTACTGACACCCATGGGTTCATAAGAACGCCGTCGTTCATTGTCGTTACAGATCATATGTGAATAAAGCTGTTGTGTCTGTCGGGGACATATAGGATACTTATCTGTTTGTGCAGCTTGCCGGTAAGCTGGGATAGACCGCGCGTCTATCCGATTAAATAATCAGATTGGATGCTATATTTTCATGTTTATCAGCGTTTTAGACCTTTTTAAAATTGGTGTCGGTCCTTCCAGTTCGCATACGATGGGACCGATGGTTGCCGCGAAAGATTTTCGTAGCCGTTGTACGGCATATGCTGCCGAGCATCAGAACAATCAACCGTATCACGTGCGGTGTACCTTAAAAGGTTCACTGGCATTTACCGGAAAAGGGCATGCGACTGACCGTGCCGTGATTCTTGGTCTGAATAATTTCCTGCCAAAGGAGCTTGCCAAAGAAGATGTCAATAAGCTGGTCGGCGAACTCTCACAGCGCACGGCTATTGAACTCGATGCCACCACGCAAATGCAGTTTCTACCGCATGATGATATTGTTTTCGATAAGGGCGAACCGCTGCCTGAGCATCCGAACGGCATGATATTTCAACTTATGAATGCCATAGGCAAGACCGTTCTAACCGAAACTTATTTTTCTATCGGTGGTGGTTTTATTACGACATTGGCTGATATCAGCCAACTGGTCGCGCCGATGAAAGTGGAATCGGCATACTCCTGCGGGTATCCGTTTGAAAACGCGAATCAGATGATGAAAATGTCAGCGCAAAGCGGCTTATCGATTACCGCAATGAAGCGCAGTAACGAACAGGAACGCATCAGCGAAGCAGCGTTGAACGACGGTCTGGATGCCATCTGGGATGCCATGCGTACCTGTATTCAGAATGGTCTGGCGGCAGAAGGCATTTTACCGGGAGGCCTTAAAGTAAAACGCCGCGCCAAAGCACTCTATCACCAATTGAATGAAAATCCCCAGCAGGTCACTATGAATGACTGGTTATGCGCCTATGCGATGGCGGTTAACGAAGAAAATGCGGCTGGGCATATGGTGGTTACCGCACCAACCAATGGCGCGGCCGGTGTGATTCCGGCGGTCATTTATTATGCTGTGAAGCATGAGGGCGCGACACAGGCGCAGGTACGTGATTTCCTTTTGGTCGCTGCGGCTATCGGCGGTTTGATTAAGCATAACAGTTCTATTTCCGGTGCTGAGGTCGGTTGCCAGGGAGAAGTAGGCTCAGCATCAGCAATGGCGGCGGCGGGGTTGTGCGCAATAAAAGGCGGCACTACGGAAAAAATTGAGAATGCGGCTGAAATTGCCCTGGAGCATCATCTGGGCATGACCTGCGACCCTGTCGGCAGTCTGGTTCAGGTACCGTGCATTGAACGTAACGGTTTTGGTGCGATCAAGGCTTGTACTGCGGCATCGCTGGCGATTCGCGGCGACGGACAGCATTTTATGTCACTCGATAATTGCATTGCCGCAATGAAGCAGACGGGGTTGGAAATGTCAGTCAAATTTAAGGAAACTTCGCTGGGCGGTCTGGCTGTCAGCATTACCGAGTGTTGAAACAGGAAAAAAAGTAGATAAAAAATAGGCAAAAGACAGTATTCACTGCCGCCTATTTATGTAGTTTATTCACCATACTGCGTATGCCTCTGACCGCCAGAAAGACGATGACGACAACGACCGGTATGGCAATACCGGTCATAAGTTCGACATTGATGTCCTGCCCCGCAGCTTTGAATGCCTTCAGGCCATAGCCGATCAAACCGACCAGATAATAGCTCAGTACGACAACGGATAATCCTTCTACCGTTTCCTGTAAGCGCAGTTGTACGCGGGCACGGTTATCCATGGATTTGAGCAGATCGCGGATCTGTGCCTCCATGGAAATGTCGACGCGTGTTCTGAGCAGCTCGGATGCACGTGCGACATGCAGCGACAGATTTTCGACTTTGGAATGCACCAGTTCGCATGTCCCCATTGCCGAGGATAATCGCTGAATCATGAATTCCTGCAGCATTTGCAAACCTTCAATGCGTTCTTCACGTAATTCGTTAATGCGTAATTTGACAATATCGTAATAAGCGCGGGAAGCATTAAACCGGTGACTTGTTTTTGCAGAGAGGCCCTCAATTTCAGCGGCCAGGCGAGTAAGCTCGTCAAGCAACCGCTGTTCATCTTCAATGCTGGTCAGCGCCGTATTCTGGGCAATGATTTGCGCCAGACGCTGATCGGCGCGAGCCAGTTGCGGAATCATCTGCCGGGTCATGGGCAGCGGGAGCATGGCCAGCATACGGTATGTTTCGATTTCGAGCAGGCGCTGCACCAGCCTGCCAATCTGTCTGCTGCGCAGATTCTCATCATGAATCAGAATACGGCCAAATCCGTCGTCGTGAATCTGATTATCACTCCAGACTGCCGCGCTGCCGCCGGCAACTTTGGAGCCGATGACGGTGTTTGACGAAAACAACTGGGCCAGTTCGCTCAAGCTTCGTTTGGGACGTATGCGGTCATCCAACGCAATATGCGTTGCGACAAGGATCTCACCGGGCAGACTGGTCAGCCATTTATACGGCAGATGTCTGACGGGTGGGTATTCAAACGGTGTTTCAAATGGGCCGGACAGATACACTGCATAAGTCGAATATTCCGTATGTCGTTCCCAGCGAAACAGCAGGTCGCCCAGGCTGACGCTGAACTCATTATCATGATTTCTGGGGGGCGCAACATTATATTGATCGCACAATTCACCAATCAGCTTACGTTCCTGATCCACCCATTGCCGGTCGGAGAGCAAAACAATGTGAGAAATCTGCGCAGGAATAACCTGTAATTCATGTGCGACGGTATTGAGCTCGCAATGTAATTCCTGTCTTTGCTGATACTGGGCGATGCCAAGCAGTTTCATATTCGGAATATCCTGCGTGTTAGAAGGTGATTGCATACGAGTCTCCGTATTTTATGGCTTACGTCATTCTAATGGAAAAAACCGGAAACCTTATATGATAAACAGAATTCCGGCGGTTTTAGAAAAATAATGCCGATTAGCAAATATGATTTTTTCATGACGTGGCCACTTCAAGTACGCATTCAGAATTTTTGGATAGTTTTTTTAGGATAGACCTGTGATTGCTTCCATCCGCTGATGCGGTATTTTCACTTAGCGGGTGTGGTTGGGTCGTGATGTTTCCGAATCAACGCTACAAAACGTCTTCCAATGCTGCTTCCAGTTCGGTATAGCCGAATTGAAAACCTGCATCCAATAGCCGTTTCGGTATGACACGCTGACTGCCGGTCAGTAATTGCGACATTTCCCCGAGCAGCAGATTAAGCGCCCAGGCAGGTGCTGTGAGGAAAGCCTTTCTTTTCAATAACCGAGCGAGCGTTTGTGTAAATTGGCTGTTGGTTACAGGATTAGGTGCTGTCAGGTTGAATACGCCGGAAAGCGTATTATTTTCAAGCAGTGCTTTACACAGGGCGACATAATCGTCCATATGAATCCATGGCATCCATTGATCGCCAGTACCCAGCTTACAGCCAAGTCCCAATTTAAACGGCAATATCATGGGTTGCAGAAAACCGCCATTTTTGCCCAGCACCAGCCCGGTACGCAGCAGGCAGACACGCACATCGAAGGCTTTTGCCTTTTCTGCGGTTTTTTCCCAGGCTGCGCAAAGTTGATGACTAAAATCATCCTGAGCCGATGTGGGTATGGATGCGGATTCATCAAGCATCGTGTCGCCTTGATCACCATAAATACCAATCGCTGAACCGCTGAGCAAAACAGAAGGTTTTGTTTTTGCGCGCTCAATAAATTCGATGATCTTCTGCGTAGTGTTGATACGGCTGTTCATCAGTTCGGCTTTGCGGTCATCGCTCCATCTGCTGGCAAAAATCGGCGCGCCGGCAAAATTGAATATCGCATCAAAATGATCGTAATCAGCTAGGTCTGTCATCGTATTGATTTGTCGTATTTTTCTGCCGAAGGTCGATTCGACCTTATTCGGATAACGGCTCAGAATGGTGACGGAATGCCCATCAGCCAGTAGTGCCGGGCTTAACGACCGGCCAATAAACCCGGTTCCTCCAGTCATTAATATTTTCATGGATAGTCCTCGCTTTTTTATAGGGTGTGTATCTACGAAGCAATAGTTATGCTTTGACTATGAATTGTTCTTTTTTTAAGTGGTTATCAAGGTAATAATCCGCAGTTATAATAGCATTGAAGTGGTTATTTTTCAGGGGGATAAATAATTAATCCGGTCAGTCAATAATTCCGTCCGCAGGTAAGGCTTGTGTGCATGCGCTGAGCGGTACAAAAATGGTGATTGTTTATCCTCCCGTGATTCGTTATAAGCCGGAAAGTTGATTGGCGTTGCACCGGCTGAGGCGCATGTGAATCGATAAGGACGGTAAGGAGTATGTCATCATGATTGAGCTTTTCGGATGGACCGGTTTGATAATTTCGTTTCTGTACATGATGTATCATCGTTATATGCATGCCTACCATGATCAGGTCTATGCCTATATCCGGCAAAAATATGGTAACGGGGATGGCGATGGGAATGAGCAGATGAAGTTTCCATCCAAGGCGGATCACGCGGACGACGCCCGGAAATTTTCACGCTATACCATTTTTTTTGCCAGTATACTGATACTCCTGAATATTTTACGCTGACGGGTCAGAACCGGGAGCGCCGAATAAAATTCCGGGCATGATCGGAATGCGACGTTTACGAAACCCTCGGAAACTCCGGACGCCACGATTTTTCAACAACTTTCAACCAATAAGGTCAATCCTCTCCGCATTTCAGCGCATTGCCGCAATCCAATGTTAAAATCACGCTGATATTGATATTTGATATGTGTATCCTCTGAGACCGGGGTAATCTTAAAAATTTATACTGTATGGAGTCATTTATGTCTGTAGCATCTGCATGTCGATTATTATTGAAAATTGTTGTGTCGACGATGGTTGTGGTCAGTGGTTCGGTATTGGCCGACACTGCTGATACTGTGGCCGATACAACTGAAACCCGTTCGGCAAAGCCGATTGTGCTGTTACTCGGGGATGCGCAGGATTTTATCGGATGCGAGAAGCGTGGCAGCGTAACGGGCGCTTCGCAGGAAAGCGATAATGATAAGACTTATCCTCAGCGCTTCATTATCGCCAGAACCCAGTTGCAGAACGAAGCAGCCAACATGGGTGCAAATACGATTCATGTGCTGCGCAGCAATACCGCCCGCTTTGAAATACCGGGCGCCAATAAGCAGATTATTTTTTCCGGGGAAGCTTATTATTGCGAATAAGCACTGTTGTGCAGGCTGAGTCGTTCAATAGCAGACGCCAGTTGCGCGGCATCGAATGGCTGTTCGGTATCAATGACGATGTGGTGAGATAATTCAGCGTCCTGCAGCGGTTTTAATGCGCCCAGCTGCATTTCAAGAACGGCGAGATCGGCGTCGGAAACATCATTTTTCCGTTCCCGGATGCGTTGCCGCAGCGTATTGGCGGATGCGGCGAATACCAGAATGATAAACGGAATCTGCATCCTGAGCGCCAACGCCCTGAATTCCGCGCGTTCTTCATGGTGCAGAAAAACGGCATCGATGATGACCGGAAAACGACCTTCCAGCACTTTCTCTGCGAGGTGCTTCAGTGTTGCATAAGTTCGGGTGTTTGCCGCCTGGGAATAGAGTTGTTGCGCGCTATCTGGATGGTGTGCACCGGCATGCGTATTGAGCGCCGTATTCAATCCGCCGAGCAGGCCGAATATTCTTTTACGTTCGACATCGGAGCGTATGCGCAGTGCGCCGATCTGCTCCAGCAGCAATTGAGATAACGTGCTTTTGCCGGAACCCGACAGACCGTGTGTGATCATTAATGGCGGTATGGCTGGCCGGCAATAAGACTGTGCAAGTTTCAGATAGCTGCAAAACGCTTGCGTGGCTTCTTTACGTTCGGTGGACGAAATACCGGGTTGTGCGGCTCTGATGGCATCCACCATTGCGCGTATCAGCGCCCGGTATACCAGATAAAAGCGCAGAACGGGCATATCCGCGTAATCGCCAGTACGCTCCAGATAGGCATTCAGAAACCGGTACGCCAGCCTGTGCTGCCCGCGGTGGTCCAGATCCATGACCAGAAAAGCGACTTCCGACAATATATCGATCCAGCGCAGGTCAGGGTCAAATTCCAGACAATCGAAAGCCAGCGGACATTCGTTGAACCAGACCAGATTGCGTAAATGCATATCGCCATGGCATTCCCGGATGAAGCCGCCGCGTTTGCGGTGTTCGAATAACGGTGTCAGCGTTTTGAATGTGGACGCGCACCAATCCTCCAATTCGTTAATCAACGCAGTATATTGGGCTGTTTCCGGCTGCCGCCGGAGCTGGCCAAAAACCTGCGCAACGGCGTGATCAACATGCGCCGGATCGCCGAAAGCAGTTTCTTCTGAAGCCGGCCCGGCAGCGCAATGAAAACCGGCGACCATCTGCGCATACGCATCAATATGCCGGTTTTCCAGCTTACCGTGAGTCAGCATGTGATCGAGTTGCGCCTGTTGCGGAAACCGAATCATCTTGATCGCGTATTCGATGATTGTTCCGGTACCCTGTAAAACAGGCTGTTTCGGCTCGCCCATGAGCGGAATGACACCGATGTAGAGCGGTGCAGCCAGGCGGCGGTTGAGCCGGACCTCCTCATCGCAGAAATGCCGCCGTTTTTTTAAGGTGGAAAAATCAAGAAAACCGAGATTACAGGCTTTCTTGATTTTATAGGCGTAATCACCGGCCAGAATGACCCAGGAAATATGCGTTTCGATGCATGTAATCGTGCCGGTGGGATGATCGAATACATCCGGGCGCATGAGTGAGCCGATGAGAATCGATTGTTGCTTGATATCCATTTCCATAAATCAAAAACCGGTGGATAAATTTTCAGTCACGGGTGAAAACATGAAAGGTTACTCTATTGACCGTCACGTATTCAAGTAACCGTTGTATGTGTCGTTTAATGTGCACATAGAACTGATTGAAGCATTGGGGCCGGGGATATTGCCGTAATCATTCGCTGGAAAGTTGACGAAGTTTACGATAACGCCAGATGAATCAACGTATTTCCATAAAGATAAAAGAAGGATGGCATGCAGCTTGCCGTGTCAGGTTTCATTGTTGACGTGATATATGCATCATTTTGGACTTATAGTTCTAGTTAGGGCACACAAGAAAACTTATCTAGAGGAGGATCAATTGTTGGAAGCAAGAAATAGGCTACTCCCGGATTGGCTTACAAGGATCAGAACTCGACAGATCGTGCTCCCGAGGTTCCAGCGATTTCAGGCATGGTCGTATGGGCAGATCACCAGTCTCCTCAATAACGTGCTTCAAGAGTTACCTGCCGGAGCTGTGTTGATCTTAGAGGTTGGAGACAAGGAGCCATTTCACTCAAGGCCTGTCTTTGGAGCTCCAGAAACAGGCGATCGCATTACCGAGCATTTGTTAGATGGACAACAAAGGTTAACGGCGCTATGGCGTAGCCTTCACGATCACTACCAGGATCGCTCGTATTTCGTAGTGTTGAAACGAGACGAGGAGGCAAATGCTCAGTGCTATATTGAGTCATACGGCAGATGGGAGAAGAACGGCCAACGGTATCCGCTTTGGCTCAATGAACCTGGAAAGCTTTGGAATGAAAAGATGATTCCGGTTCCTTTGCTACGGCCAGATAACAATGCTGAAGCAGAGTTGGAAAAATGGGCTGAAGCGGCGTCAGGAGGAGATCGCGATATCGAGAGAGAAATAGCCCGCGAAGCAAATAGGTTAAGACAAAAATTCGCGTCATTCAACATTCCATTCTTGTCATTACCTAGTTCGACTAGCAACGAGACCGCCCTGAACGTATTCATTCAAATGAACACCTCGGCTTCTCCGCTGACAGCTTACGATATCGTAGTGGCGCAGGTTGAAGCAGCCGCAGACATGTCTTTGCATGAGCTTACGGACAGGCTTCGGCAGGAGGCTCCAGCGATTGAGGAATTCATCGAACCACCAGATCTGATGCTGGCTGTGGCGGCGTTATTGCAGGACAAAGTGCCGAACAAGAGCACGTATTTGACAAACGGTTTTAGTGACCATTTGGTTGAAGTTTGGGATCAGACGGTAACAGGCGTGTGCCGTGCGATCTCGTTTCTTGAAGAAGAAAAGCTATTCGATGGAAAACGCTTGCCTACAGAGGTTGTTCTATACCCTTTAGCTGCACTGTGGTCTCAGGTTTCAGATGGCTTGGATGCCGAAGGTCAAGCGAGACATCTATTGAGGAAATACGTTTGGCATGCATTCTGTACAGATCGTTATGAACGAACGTCGGCGACCAGGGCGCTTACAGACTTCCGGCAGTTGTCAAGGCTGCTTCGAGGTGAACAGCAAGTACAAGTAGATATCTTCGATAATCAAAGGCACCCGCTGCCAAGTGTTGATGAAATTAAGCTGGCAGGCTGGCCGGTGCGCAAAGATCGCTTGGCGCGAGCTGTTTTAGCAGTTTCCCTTCGGTCGGGTGGACTCGATTTCGCCGATGGAAGCCCCGTTTCCAGGGCTAATTTAAAAAAGCGAGAGTATCACCACCTATTCCCAAATGCTTGGCTTGATCGCGCAGGATATGGAGAAGAGGAGATATTTCGTTCGTTGAATTGCGGTCTGGTCAGTTGGCGCACGAACCGAACGATTTCTGACAAATCTCCGTCGATATATCTTGGGGAGAGGATGGAGGCGGCATCTCTGGGCGAAAAGGAAGTACGGCATCGTCTGGAGTCGCACTTGATCCCGTTTGAACAGATAAACGCGGGATCTTATGATGACTTCCTGCAAAAGCGTGCTGAACTGGTTCTGGAGCAGATGAAAGGTCTGTGTGGTGTAAGTGCGCTCTCTCAAGAAACACCAGACAGTTAATTGACTTTAATGGAATTCTCAAGCAGTGG
>CAYXFV010000084.1:0-11443 GCA_964464365.1 uncultured Nitrosomonas sp.
TGCGAGGGGCTGCGGGTGAAACTCCCGTGGTCTACTCACCCCTATATTTGGACTCAGGGGGGGGGCTGTATCTGGCCGTTGTCATTGATTTGTTTTCCAGAAAAGTAGTTGGCTGGAGCATGAGTTCAAGAATGAAAGCAAGGTTAGTCTGTAATGCATTGAGAATGGCTATCTGGCAGCGACAACTACAAGGAGAATTGATTGTGCATTCGGATCGCGGATCACAATATACCAGCAGGGAATACCGAAGGCTTCTGCAAATACATGGCTTTATGGGTAGCATGAGCCGCACCGGTGATTGTTTCGATAATGCTGTAGCAGAAAGTTTCTTCGGCAGCCTTAAACAGGAACGGATCCACTGGCGACACTACCCAACCCGGCGTGCAGCTCAGCAAGATGTCTTGCAGTATATTTCTATTTTTTATAACAGTCAGCGACTGCATTCATACTTGGGATACAAAAGTCCGAATCAATATGAGCTGGAATCAGAAATATTGAAAAAAATCGCTTAACTGGGGTGTCCGGTTTTACTTGACCAGATCACTATGTGAATCAGGCATGGCTTAAGACGCTTGGTTATACGGCCGATGAAGTAAGTACAATGAATATTTTTAATGTTGTTCATCCCGATTGCCGCATCGAGTGCCGGAATTATATCCAGCGCATTATCGGTGGTGAAAAATTCGGGTTAATTGAGATTCCGTTTTTGACGAAAGACAATCGCGTGATCATCGTTGAAGGGCGGATTACCGTGCATATTGATGATGGTAAGCCGATTGCGACGCGTGGTATTTTCCGCGATATTACCGAGAAAAAAGACGCAGAAAACAAAATGCATAGACTCAATGATAAGCTTGAGGACATGGTTGCGGCGTGCTCGATGGAATTGTATGCAAGTGAAAAACGTTATCGTGAAATTGATGCTTGCATGCCTGGGGCAGTGTTTGAATTCTGTATCGATGCGGCTGGTAAACGTTCATTTCCTTTCATGGGGCATGGCATTGCCAATTTGATTGGTTTTACATCGTCAGATTGCATGAAGAATGCCGAGCTGTTTTTTCAACAAATACCTGCTGATGTGCTGCCGCTGATTGAAGCTTCCCTGCAGGCATCTTGCGATCAGCTGTCACCCTGGCTGCAGGAGTTTCCGGTACACACGCCGAGCGGGGATAAATGGTTGCGCGGTCATTCGATTCCGCACCGCAAGACGAATGGCAATACGCATTGGCATGGTGTTTTCGTTGAAATTACCGATAGCAAAAAAGCGGAAGCGGCTTTGCACCAGGCAGGAAATGCTTTACGGGCATTAAATGAGCGTTCGGATTATTTATTTTCCTCGGCGCCGGCCATTATTTATACCTGTGAAAGCAAGCCACCCTACAAAGTAACCTTTATCAGTGCCAACGTAACTAAAATATTAGGTTATGCCGTAGCGGCATTTCTTGATGATACCCATTTCTGGGCGGATCGCACGCACCCCGAAGACCGTGACTATGTTCTGGGCAAATTTTCTGATTTACCGGCGCAGTTATCGCCATCGGTCCAGTCATCGGCTCGGGGGCGGCGTACACATGAATACCGGTTTCAGCATCAGGATGGCAGTTGGCGCTGGATGCGGGATGAATTGAGCATTATTTGCGATCCTGCTGATAATACGTGCGAACTTGTTGGCTATTTAATTGATGTTTCTGAACAGCGTCAAAAAAATATTGTACTGGAAGACGCGCATAATTTGCTTAAAACGGTCATTGATACGGTTCCTGTGCGCATATTCTGGAAGGATAAGGATTTGCGGTATCTGGGGTGCAATGCTGTGTTTGCGCGAAACAGCGGAGCAGCGTCGCCTGAAGAATTGATCGGCAAGGATGATGGCCAGTTGCGATGGCGTGATCATGCCGAAACGTATCGGCATGATGACCGCAGCGTGATTGCATCGGGTATTCCCAAACTCGGTTACGAAGAATCGCAAACAACGCCGGACGAGCAGCTTGTCTGGACCCGAAAATCAAAAGTACCGCTGCGTAATAAGCACGAAGAAATTATCGGTGTGCTTGGTATTTCTGAAGATATCACCGAACAGAAAAAAGCCTATGACTCGATGCTGCTGGCAAGCACGATTTATGAGTCAAGCAGCGAAGCCATTATGATTACGGATGAGAACAACCGGATTATACAGATCAACCCGGCATTCACACGCATGACGGGATATGAAGCCAAAGATATCGTGGACAAAAATCCCAGCATATTCCGTTCTGAATATCAGGATGAAGTTTTCTACAGGAACATGTGGTCTGAACTCATGCAGAAAGACCACTGGCAGGGAGAGGTCTGGGACAGGAAAAAGGATGGCAGCATCCATGCAAAATGGGTGACGATGAATATCATCCGGAATCTTGACGGACGGGTAAATTTTCATGTGGCGCAATTTTCCGATATTACCGAGAAAAAGCAGAAAGATGCTTTGATTATCCGGCAGGCGAATTACGATCAATTGACACAACTACCGAACCGGAATTTGTTTAAGGAAAGATTGCAGCAGGATATGAAGCAAGTACTGCGCAATAAGCAATCCCTGGCATTGATGTTTCTCGATCTGGATCATTTCAAGGATATTAACGATACCTTCGGCCATGACAGAGGTGACGAATTACTGAAAGCGGTGGGAAGAAGGATTCTGGACTGCGTGCGGGAAGTCGATACGGTCGCACGGCTGGGTGGAGACGAATTTGCCGTGATTTTATCGAATGTCGATGATGGCAAGCTTGCCGGAAATATCGCGCAGGATATCCTTCAGTCGTTGAACAATCCGTTCATACTGGAAGCCAGCCCGGTGGAATACCATGTGTCCATCAGCATCGGTATTGCGCTGTATCCCAGAGATGGCACCACGCTGGACAATCTCATGAAACATGCCGATCAGGCGCTGTATGCCGCCAAGGAAGAGCGTAATCGTTTCAGTTTTTTCACCCCGACGCTGCAGAAAATAGCCATCGAAAAAATGGTGTTGATGCATGATCTCAGGCAGGCGGTCAAAAATAATGAACTGCTGACGTATTATCAGCCGATTATCGATTTGTCGCATGGAAAAGTCGTTAAAGCCGAAGCATTACTGCGCTGGAAGCATCCACGGCTCGGCATGGTCAATCCGGCCAGTTTCGTGCCCTTGGCCGAACAAAGCGGTTTGATTATTGAAATCTCTGAGCAGGTTTGCGATCAGAGTATTCAGTTAATTAAACAATGGTATGAAAAAACCGGCCAGATCCTGCAGGTGAGCATCAATATGTCGCCGGTTCAGTTCAAACAAAAAAACAATTTCCCATTCATCGATTTTTTATATCGATCAGATTTACCCGGGTATTGTCTCAATGTGGAGATCACTGAAGGTTTATTGCTCACGGATTCTCCGGTGGTGAAGGAACGTCTGCTGGAGTTCCGTAACCACGGTATCGAGATTTCTATTGATGATTTCGGTACCGGGTTTTCTTCGCTGTCGTATCTCAAAAAATTTGATATCGACTATTTGAAAATTGACCAGTCATTTATTAAACAGCTGACTGAAAGCGATATCGACCGCGCGCTGGTTGAAGCGATTGTCGTGATGGCGCGCAAACTGAATATCCGAACCATTGCCGAAGGGGTTGAAGCCAGAAAACAGGAACAATTATTAATGAATTTCGGCTGCGATTATGTGCAAGGTTTTCTGTATTCAAAACCTGTCACTGCGGCTGAATTTTTGCAGTATTCCCACCATCAGATGCCTGACGCGAATCAAGATTGATGGCAGTGAAACGGAAAATACGCAATGGAAATATATCCGCGGATTGAGCGTTCTGTTCATACCCTGTATTGCATAACCGAATGTTTATTTCCGGGCCATAATTGATGAATGAATGTGCTGAAATTGATGAGCTTTCTGCCCTGTTCCGTGCCCGGGTGCCGCTGATTCTGATTGAAACGCATGAAGAACCGCGTATTCTGAAATTGCTGATCCGGGCTGCCAGCCTGGAAAATCAGTTAATGATGCACTGGAGCATTGTTGATGGACTCGGACGTGCGATGGGAACCGGCGGCGGTCTTGCTGGCGGACTGCACACGGCTTACCCGGCTGGAGAAACGCAAGGCAAGGGAATATACCAGACGAATGACTTAATTGATTGCCTCAGGCACATCGATAAATCTTCTCAGAATGGTGTTTATGTCTTGTGTGATGCGCATCCGGGGTTCAAAGATGCCGTCGCGGTACGGTTGATACGCGAAATTGCGATGGACCACGCAAAATGCGCGCGCACCCTGGTTTTTGTGAGCCCGTCACTGGAAGATGTGCCATCGGAACTGCTGCGGCTGGCTGGGCATTTCAAGCCGCGACTGCCGACTCGGGCCGATATCCGCGCGATCGTGATCAATGAGGCACATTTATATCAAACGCAAAATGGCAACAAAGTACGCGGCGATAAGCGTACTGTTAATTTGTTGATCATGCATCTGCTGGGTCTTGAATTCGAAGATGTGCGCCGTCTGGTTCGTCAGGCGTTGCGTGAGGATGGCGAAATTAATCAAGAGGATATCCGCCGTATCCTGGCGATAAAACATAAGG
This sequence comes from uncultured Nitrosomonas sp., assembly GCA_964464365.1. Lineage (GTDB taxonomy): Bacteria > Pseudomonadota > Gammaproteobacteria > Burkholderiales > Nitrosomonadaceae > Nitrosomonas. The sequence continues at coordinate 4,595 of CAYXFV010000084.1, forward strand.
CGCTGGGAGGTGCCGGCGTGCTCGGGTTTGAGGAATCGACGGTCAAATTCGATGCGGTTGGTGGTCTGGCGCGTTTGAAACACTGGGCGGCGTTGCGCCAGAAACCATTTATCGATCTGATGCATGTTTCGATTGACCGGCCAAAAGGAATGCTGCTGCTGGGTGTGATGGGCGGCGGTAAAAGTCTGGCCGCACGCGCAATCGCGGGAGAATGGGGCGTGCCGCTGATGCGGTTGGATTTTGGTGCAATCTATAACAAGTTCTATGGCGAGAGTGAAAGAAACCTGAGAATGGCACTGGAGGCCGCAGAAGGCATGGCGCCGTGTGTATTATGGATCGATGAACTTGAGAAAGGTCTGGGCGCGGATAGCGGCGAGCAGGATGGCGGCGTATCACGGCGTGTATTAGGGACTTTTCTGACCTGGCTGTCTGAACGCAGCAATGCCGCGAAGCCTGTGTTTATTGTTGCAACAGCGAATGATATTTTAACCTTGCCGCCGGAGTTAATCCGAAAAGGCCGCTTTGATGAAATCTTTTTTGTGGATTTTCCCAATTTGATCGCGCGTGAGCAGATTTTTGCCATTCATCTGAGAAAACGGGGATACGATCCTGACCATTTTGATCTGGCAGCGCTTGCCGCGAGCGCGAGAAATTTTTCAGGTGCAGAAATTGAACAGGCCATCATCTCCGCCATATTCGAAGCGGCGGCGCGGAGTAATCACAGCGGCAGGGCCGAATTGACGCCAGCGGATGTTTTGCACGAGCTTGAGCGGACGCGCCCGTTATCTGTAGTCATGGCGGAACGTATCGACAAACTGCGCGCGTGGGCGCACGATCGGGCGGTGCTGGCGGATGATACAGAGATCTGATTAGCTTCCAAATCCCAAAAAAGCAAAACCCCTCACTGGGAGGGGCTCCGAATTGCTAAGTATCTTATAGCAATTATTTCTGCATTGTTTTTCTAAACATGCGATCAATTTTTTCTGCGGTATCTCTTGACCGGTTATTGGCTTCATTTGCGATACTGACAGCTTCACCGGCTCTTGCATTAGCAGCTGCTGAGTCGGATCTAGCTGCGGATACATCAGAACGCAGTTGATCGATTTGAGATTGCAAGTCTGCTCTGGTTTTACTTAAGTCTTCCGTTGTTGCGCAGCCCGTTAAAACAACGAATGCGCCTGCTGTGACTGCTAATACTAAAGTACGTTTGATGTTTTTAACCATTATTTTAATCTCCTCTTTCTTAAGTACCTTGTGTTTAACTTACATGTGAAGTCGATCATTTATGTAATAACTCCTGACTTGCATCAGTAGCTATTGGAATATTAGCTGATTTGTTTAGTAAAATAAATGGCTTCCATGTATATTTTGATATTTTTACATATTAAATGCCGTAATAGTGATTTGAATGACGCGGCTTTCCGGGGGGTTAATGAATTTTAACCCAGACACCGGGCTTCAGCCATTGACCTAATTGATCAATTTGTTTATTAGTTAAGGCGATGCAACCGTTGGTCCAGTGAAACTGATCATGTATCGAGGGATCGCCACGACCAATGCCATGAATGCCAATATAACCGCCGAGTTTCGTATTTTGCGGCGGTGTTCTTTCCTGATTGGTGGCACGCAGAATGGTGCGCCAGGTATCTTCCGTGATGGTGTTTTCTTCCAATGCGCGTTGCGCGGTTTCCCGGTTAGGGTAATCCAGTCCAAAGAAACGATGGTAGCGGCTTTGTTCGTTAATCCAGCCGATTCTGAACATGCCAAGCGGTGTTTTGTCGTCTAATGTTTTTTTATACCAAGTTGTGCCGTAGCGTCCCAGTGCGATATTCTCAAAAATCTTCTTTATCTGATCACCCTGCATCACGGTCAACGTTTGCGCTGTCGTATCGACATCAATCCATACGTCACTGGCTGAAACGCTGGCAGGCAGCATCAAAACGAAAAATATACTGATAACGATACAAATGTTACGGTATAGTTTAAACAGATTCTGCATAGGAATTTTCCATTTTGTTGTGTAATGAGCTTGTATAGAAAGCGATTATGATTATGTCATAATTTTTTCGCAATATGATGTTTGGGTTTATAAAGAGTCAAATCCATGTGCCTGGCAATACCCGCGCTTGTCGAACAGCTTACTGCCGATGATGGTGCTGTCGTTAATCTGGGCGGTGTCCGGAAAGCGATTTCATTGGCGCTGGTTGAGAATATCGAAACTGGCGATTATGTCATCGTCCATGCGGGCTACGCTTTGCAAAAGCTCGATATTGCGGAAGCCGAACACACTTTGCAGTTGTTTGAAGACCTGTCGGCATCGATCGATCGCAATGAAGATTGACCGGCCCGCTTAAAGATGAAGCCGCATGAAGTATATCGATCCCTTCCGTAACGGCGCGGTTGCGCGGAAAATAGCCCGAAAAATAGCGGCGGAGGCTGATCCGCACCGTGATTATTATTTGATGGAATTTTGCGGCGGCCACACACATGCCATTTCACGTTATGGCATTCCCGACATGCTGCCCGGCAATATCCATATGATTCACGGCCCTGGCTGTCCGGTGTGTGTCCTGCCGATGGGGCAGTTGGAGAACATGATACAGCTGGCGCAGACACCCGGATGCATTGTGTGCAGTTATGGCGATATGCTGCGCGTGCCGACAGTGCAAGGCGATAGCCTGCTGAAACAAAAAGCGCGCGGTGCGGATGTGCGCATGATTTATTCCGCCGCGGATGCGTTGCAGATTGCATTGCAAAATCCGTTACAGCAAGTGGTTTTTCTCGCCATCGGCTTTGAAACCACCACGCCGCCGACAGCTGTCGTACTCAAACAGGCGCAGGCGTTGGGATTAACTCATTTCACCGTTTTCTGCAATCATGTGCTAACGCCATCGGCGATTTCGCATATTCTGCAGTCGCCGGAAATACGTGAACTGGGGCTGGTGCGGCTGGATGGTTTCATTGGCCCGGCGCATGTTTCCACGATCATCGGCAGCAAACCGTATGCCTATTTTGCCGAGGAATTCCAGAAACCGGTTGTCATCGCCGGATTTGAACCATTGGATGTCATGCAGGCAATTTTAATGCTTATCCGGCAGCTGAATACGGGGCGTGCCGAAGTGGAAAACGAATTTACCCGCGCGGTTCTGCCTGACGGCAATCTCAAGGCGCAGCGGCTGGTGGCCGAAGTGTTCGAACTGCGCCGTTCGTTTGAATGGCGTGGCCTGGGTGAGGTGCCGTACAGTGCGTTGCGCATTAAATCCCGTTTTTCGGCATTTGACGCCGAACAGCGTTTTGCATTGTCGGCTTTATCGCTGGCCGATCACAAGGCTTGCGAATGCGGCGCGATTTTACGTGGCATCAAGCATCCGCGCGATTGCAGTATTTTCGGCACAGCCTGCACGCCGGATAATCCCCTGGGATCATGCATGGTATCGTCCGAGGGAGCCTGTGCGGCGTATTATCGTTATGGACGATTCCGTGAGTCCGATAAAGACGGCCATGCCGAGGTGCATTGATGCAGAAGGCGGGTAAAAAAAAGCCGGTTTATACGCGCAAACTCGATTTCAGGCATGGCCGGGTAGAAATGGTGCATGGCAGCGGAGGGCGTGCCATGACGCAACTCATTGACCAGCTGTTCATCACCGCATTCGACAATGATTATCTGCGGCAAATGAACGATCAGGCATGTTTCCCGGTCTACAACGGGCGCATGGTGATGTCGACGGATTGTCATGTCGTCACGCCACTGTTTTTCCCCGGTGGCGATATCGGCAGCCTTTCCGTGCATGGCACTGTTAACGATATCGCCATGTCGGGCGCCAGACCGCTATATCTGTCCGCCGGTTTTATTCTCGAAGAAGGCTTTCCGCTGGCCGGCCTCAAACGCATCGTCGAATCCATGGCCGCTGCCGCGCATGCGATACCGATTCCGGTGATCACCGGGGATACCAAAGTCGTCGAGCAAGGCAGTGGAGACGGTATTTTTATCACCACGACGGGCATCGGCATAGTGCCGGAAGGCGTTCATATTTCATCGGAACGCGCAGCGCCGGGGGACAAAATACTGGTTTCTGGCACCATCGGCGATCACGGTATTGCCGTCATGCTGGCGCGTGAAGATTTTTCCTTTTACGGCACGCTCGAATCCGATACCGCTGCGCTGCATGGTCTGGTGGCTGCGATGGTTCAGGCGGCGCCGGACATGCATGTACTGCGTGACCCGACGCGCGGGGGTATCGCGGCATCGCTCAATGAAATTGCACAGCAATCCGGGGCCGGGATGATGCTGTACGAAAAAAGCATACCCATGAAAGAACAAGTCAGCGCCGCTTGCGAGTTTCTCGGCTTCGATCCGCTGTACGTGGCCAATGAAGGCAAGCTCGTCGCCATTTGCGCACCGCAGGATGCCGACAGACTGCTAAATGTGATGCGCGCGCATCCGCTGGGGCAGGATGCTGCCATCATCGGCGACGTCATCGAAGACAGCCACTGTTTTGTGCAGATGGAAACCTGCTTTGGTGGCAGGCGCGTGGTGGACTGGCTCAGCGGCGATCAGTTGCCGCGCATTTGTTGAGTCGACGGTGTTCGGTGCGCGATTAAAATTCAGTGAAAATCCTGTTTCTCACGCATAGCTTCAACAGCCTCACGCAACGTCTGTTTATCGAACTGTCATCCCGTAGCCACGCGATTTCCATCGAATTCGATATCAACGATGCCGTTGCCACCCAGGCCATCGAACTGTTTCAGCCGGAACTGATCATTGCGCCGTTCTTGAAACGCGCGATTCCTGAAAACATCTGGCGCAGGATTCCGTGTTTTATCGTTCATCCCGGTATCGCCGGCGACCGTGGCCCTTCCGCGCTGGATTGGGCGATCATGCAGGAAAAAACGCAATGGGGCGTGACCGTCCTGCAGGCCAACGCGGAAATGGATGCCGGCGATATCTGGGCCACGGAAACGTTCGTGATGCCGCCCGTACATTTGACCCGGAAAAGCAGTCTGTACCGCCATGAAGTGACCGAAGCGGCTGTCAGCGCAGTATTGTGTGCGATAGAACGTTTTGTTGACGGAAGCTTCAGGCCACAGCTGCTGGATTATTCGCGCAGCGATATTCGCGGCAGGCTACACGTACCGATGCGCCAGGCAGACCGTGCCATTGACTGGAAAACCGATGATACCCGCACGGTGCTGAAAAAAATCAACGCAGCCGATGGATTCCCCGGTGTGTGCGATGAAATGTGCGGCACAGACTGGTATCTGTTTGACGCACAGCCTGAAGGCCATTTGACCGGAGAGCCGGGAACACTCATCGCCCGGCGGAATCATGCCATTTGCCGTGCAACCACGGATGGTGCGGTATGGATCGGGCATTTGAAACGCAAAACCGGGCAATCACAGGATGCTCAACCATTCATTCAGCCATTTAAGCTGGGTGCAACACACGCATTGCAGCAATACTCTGACGCTGTTTTGAATGATGTGCCCGAAATTGCCTGTGATGTTTTTGCGGACAGGCATGCTGCCACTTATCGCGACATCTGGTTTGAACAGAAAAATGCCGTCGGTTATCTGCACTTCGCGTTTTATAACGGCGCAATGGATACCGATCAATGCGAACGACTGCGGCAGACTTACCTGCAGGCAGTGCAAAGGGATATTAAAGTAATTGTACTCATGGGCGGCGCGGATTACTGGTCGAACGGCATCCACCTCAATCATATCGAGGCCGCTGAAAGCCCCGCCGATGAATCCTGGCGCAATATCAACGCGATGAACGATCTGGTGCAGGCCATCATCACTAATAAACGCCAGTTCACCATTGCCGCATTACAGGCCAACGCGGGCGCTGGCGGTGTTTTTCTGGCGCTGGCGGCGGATGCGGTGTACGCCCGGGAAAGCATCATCCTGAATCCGCATTACAAAAGCATGGGCAACCTGTACGGTTCGGAATACTGGACATATCTTCTACCCAAACGCGTCGGCCAGGATAAAGCCCTATCGCTCACACAGAACCGCTTACCGATCAACGCCAGCACAGCCCACGCCGCCGGATTAATCGACGCCAGTTTCGCGCTTGATCGCCCTGCATTTATTAAAAAAATCGAAAACCTAGCCGAACAACTCGCATATGCACCGGATTATGCCGCGCGTTTACAACAGAAAATACAGCAACGTAAAAACGACGAACAGGAAAAACCGCTGCAACACTACCGCGATGAGGAACTACGCCATATGCAGCTTAACTTCTACGGTTTCGACCCCAGCTATCATGTCGCGCGTTATCATTTCGTGCATAAACTACCCCACGCCTGGACGCCGTTGTATCTGGCGCAGCACAGGGTATTGCGCAATGGTAAAAAAATGCCGGAATAGTTATAACTAACTTGAAAAACGCCGGCTTTTTGCAGCGCATCCAGGGCTACCTGATTTTTTTCTGAAGGCTTTGTTTTTAGCGTGATTTTCATTGCACGATTTCCTTTTCTAGCCATTGGTTCCTGATTTCAGCAAATTCCATATCTGAATGACAGATTTCTTGCCAGATTAGAATTGAGTCTGGAATTTTCTTTCCCTGCTTTGTGTAAAGTAAGAACAATTTATATGCAAATCTCGCTGCTTCCTGACGGATTGCAAGCTTTTCAGAGAGATTCTGATTTTCTGTGGTCATATCTGTATCTTTAGCAATATTCTGCAACCTCACCAAGATTATGTTTCTTAATTCATTGTTAAGTTGTGAAATAATTTTCTCTTCTAGAGCATTTCTCGTTTAGTTAGATACATAGCCGGAGTTGGCAAAGTAGTTGCGGCATTCCTGGGGTCGGATGGTTTCAATGATGTGACCGATGGCAG
>CAYXFV010000085.1:0-11432 GCA_964464365.1 uncultured Nitrosomonas sp.
ACCGTCGATAAGCTCTTCAAATCCTATATGTTCTAAGTCATTCTTAACTGGTTAGGCTATACTTCGCCAACTCCGGCTATGTATCTAACTAAACGAGAAATGCTCTAGTGCATGCATAATCGCAACATTGCCGGTTTCCGGGTTTTACGCTGGGGAAAAATACAATGACCAAAATAAAACAGAAGATCGTTTCGCATCTGTGGTTCGACACAGCGGCAATAGAAGCGGCAAGCTTCTATTGCACTGTCTTTCCCGATTCAGGAATCACATACACCACTACGCTGCGCGGCACGCCGTCGGGTGATTGTGATGTTGTCTCGTTTACGCTTTCCGGCCAGCCGTTTATGGCTATCAGTACCGGGCCCTTATTTCAATTCAATGAATCCATTTCTTTCATGGTGTATTGCGATACACAAGAGGAAATAGACGATTATTGGGAGAAGCTTTCAGCCGTTCCGGATGCCGAGCAGTGCGGTTGGCTCAAGGACAAATACGGCCTTTCATGGCAGATCGTGCCCGCTATCATGGACAAAATGATGCAGGATCATGATCCCGAGAGATTGGCCCGTGTTGTTCAGGCCGTTCTGCGGATGAAGAAGCTGGATATTGCTGAGTTGCAACGGGTACACCTTGGTTGAGATCTTGAGCAGGTTTTCACTAAAGGACGCATTGGGGCATTAAGATTTAACTTAAATGTTCACTTGCTGCAAGTATGCTCCGCTTTTTTGTTTAATTTTGCCTTGCGCTGCATCTCTTGATTGAGATCTTGAATAGGTTCTCACTGAAGGTGCATTACGGCGTTAAAATCGAATTCAAAATGCTCACATACACTTCAAATATACTCCACTCTTTTGTTCAATTATGCCTTGCACTGACCCCTCTTGATCGTGATCTTGAACAGGTTCTAAACAACTGGAGCGGTGCTTTACGCTTTTGGGTTGAGAATAGTGTCTGTAATGTATAAGTATATAATTTTTATAATTATTCCTATGGGTGTCTCAAATATCACAACATTGCTACAACAATATTACAATATTACAATATTACAAATCTTAAGTTGTTTTTTATAAACGCCAGAGTATAATCACGAATCATTATCATTATCATTATCATTATTAGTGATAAGCTAATATGTTTTAATGATAAAGAAATTTCCGGCGTTGCCTTGCGTTGATGAGCAGTGATCATACATCTTGTTACTCGTCCGGCTTATTTAGACACTTGTCCAGTAATTATTTTTTCCAATAGTTATTTGTTTGACATAATTTTTTGTTCTCGGCCTGATTAAAAACATAAATAATGTTTCTGAGTATGATGAGAATCCGTAGCCCGATAGGGAGAATCAGCTTGGTTGTATTGATCAGCCTGGTTCACCTGTTTTTCTATCCGCTCCGACCCGGTATGGCCGAATCTTCGGTCAATGTAGCGCCTATAATGCCCGCCGTAAAATCCTATGCGATTGAAGCCGGATTTTTAAAGGATGCGTTAGCGCAGTTTGCACAGCAATCCGGGGTAAAGCTGATTGTTGATCCCGTCTTGTTACAAGGAAAAATATCTGTTGGATTAACCGGTGATTTCGAAACCCGGCAGGCGCTTGACCGGTTGCTGGAAAATTCCGGCTTACAAATTCGGCAATCAGAAACAGGTTATGCCATTACGGCGGCGGCATCAGTAGCCGGTGCCGAACAGACCGTAACCTTGCCATCGATTCAGGTCACGGCGGATACGATCAAACGTTATGCGGCGACCAGCACCACGACTGCGACTAAAACGAACACATTGCTGCGCGATGTGCCGCAGTCGATTACCGTGATTACAGACGCTTTTATTAAAGATCAATCGATCCGGAGTCTTGCCGATGCGGTGCGTTATGTTCCCGGCGTTGGTGTATCACAAGGTGAAGGTAATCGTGATGCGCTTGTATTCCGTGGTAATCGCTCAACAGGGGATTTTTTCATCGATGGTATCCGAGATGACGCAGAATTCTATCGAGACCTTTATAACATTGAACGTATTGAAGTGCTCAAAGGCGCCAATGGTATGATTTTTGGCCGCGGCGGTTCGGGCGGCGTTGTCAATCGCGTGTCGAAACAAGCTAATTGGGATCCTGTGCGGGAGTTTTCATTCCAGGGCGGGTCGTATGCGCAGAAAAGAATGTCCGCGGATGTCGGTTATGTGATTAATGATGTGGCGGCGGTTCGCTTGAATGCAGTGTATGAAGATGCGGGGAGTTTTCGCGATGGTGTCAGTATGGAGCGGCTTGGCGTATCTCCAACAATCACGATTAAACCGACGCACCGCACTAAAATCGTTGCCGGCATGGAGCGCTTCCATGATGATCGCACGGCTGACCGAGGCATTCCCACATTGCTGGGGCGACCTGTCAAGGTTCATGAATCGCGATTCTTTGGTGATCCGAAACGTAGCCCTACACATATTGATGTGCTGTCATTCAATTCACTGATTGAGCATAAATTTGATTCCGGTGTGACGTTACAAAACCGGACAAATTACGCAACCTACGACAAGTTCTATCAAAACATATTTGCAAATGGTCAGGTCATTCCCGGTGTGAATTTGTTGTCACTGGGTGCGTATAACAATTTAACAACACGTGAAAATGTTTTTAATCAAACAAATTTGCTCTATTCATTCAATACCGGCCCCATTTCGCATACGCTGATGACGGGTGTCGAAGTGGGGCGTCAGGAAACGCTCAACAGGCGGCAAAACGGTTTTTTTAATCATGATGAAGGGCAGGTCAACTTACGTGTGCCTTTAAGTAATCCGACAACGAATGCACCAGTTAATTATGTGACTCGAGATACCGATGCACATAATCGCAGTGTGGTCAATGTGACATCGCTGTATGTTCAGGATCAAATAGAATTACTGCCGCAGCTTCAACTGATCGCGGGGGTTCGCTACGATCTGTTCGAAGTGGATTTTCAGCAGAAAAATGCAGGCAGAACACACCTGAAAACAAGAGATGATTTAATTGCGCCACGTTTCGGTGTCATTTATAAACCTATCGAAGCTGTTTCATTGTATGCCAGTTATAGCCAGGCCTATGTTCCGCGGGCGGGCGATCAACTGACAGGTATAACAATAACGACGGCTGTGCTGAAGCCAGAAAAATTCACGACACTTGAGACAGGAATTAAATGGGATATTCGCCCGGATTTAGCGTTAACAGGTGCTGTATTTCAATTGGATAGAACCAATGCCATCACGGCTGATCCGAACGATCCGTCACGGACTTTCTTATCTAAAGGTCAACGCACCGAAGGGGTTGAAGTCAGTCTCAGTGGTCAACTGACGTCGAACTGGAGTGTCATGGGTGGTTATGCCTATCAAGACGGAGAATTTACCAGTGCTGTACAAGGCGTCGCCCGAAAAGGCGCTACGGTAGGAGAGCTTCCCCGCCATACTTTCTCGGTATGGAACCGATATGATTTTACACCACGAATAGGCGCGGCATTTGGTGTGATTTATCGTGGCAATATGTTCGCTTCAGCGGATAACACCATCAGAATACCGGATTTTACGCGGGTGGATGCAGCGTTGTTTGCGAAGCTGACCAATCATGTTCGCGCACAATTGAATATTGAGAATTTGTTTGATGTTAATTACTACGCATCAGTACACAACAATAACAATATTACACCCGGTTCTCCCATTGCAATCCGCGCGACTTTGATTGCCAATTTTTAGAAAACGCAGGAATTGTTTAATACGATTCTAATCAGTTTTGTAAATAGTAATTATTATCATAATAGTTAAGGTTAATAATTAGATGTAGATGTTAGTTAATGTTGTTAATTTTATGAGGGGGGGCTCCCATGTTTTTATTAAATAGACTCGTAACTTCGATAAATAAATCGTTGATTATGGGAATAACTTTTATTTTGTTAAGTATAGGTAATGTGAGTGTATTTGCTGCGGCTAATACCGAAGCGATTCAAGCTGCTGCTACTGCATATCAAACAATTCGTACATTGCGTGGAGAAACACCAATGAATGGAGATGCCATTGGTAATGCTTATGCAGGTGCGTTGCAGGCACTGACACAGGAAGTTGATACCGCCAATAATCTGAAGCTGGATAGCGATATCCTGGCTGCAATTGATGAAATCAGAGATGGCAATGAACCGTCCCTGGCAGGACAGGTGGTCGACAAGACGTTGCATCGTGTTTTTTATCAGATCGTTTTTAATCGCATGACAGATATACGCGGTCAATTTCAAAATAAAACAACGGAAGAATTGAGTGCGATGACGGATGAGATGGTAGCCGCCTATCAGCCAATTGCTGCAACTGTTGCAAGAGCTAACCAGATGCTTAGTGCGGATAGATTATCTATTGTGGAAGGTAACAATCCAGCAGCAGATGTTTCGTTCAATGAATCGGTTGAGCGAATCAGAACAGCGATAACAAAAAACAATCCTTCAGAAGATGCGGGCGTTCTTGCTGTTGAGCGTTACGTCACAAGAATATCATCGCTGACCCGGGCGTATTACAACGCGGTTCTGCGTGAAGTGGCCGGTGCTATCGGAAGTAGACATAGCGATGTAGAAGAGATGCGCAAGGAATTGAAAGAAGGGGAAATTTTTTATCGCATTATCGAATCTAACGTTGCACGCGATAATCCCGTAGGTAATTTGCGCATTAAAGCCCGATTGACAGGCGATGGCTCGGATCTGGTTGTCGATGAGATCGTGAGTGATTTGAATCTGGGAATGCTGGGCCGAGCAAGAGGTGAAATGGCTAACATTGCAAGATCCGGGGACCGTGAAGGTAGAATGGCGGAAGCTTCAGGAACAAAAGAATTTGCCGAAATCTTCCTGCCTGATCTTGAGTTACGCCTGGGCGCGGCTGTTCGCGGCGATCTGGAAACAGCACTGAATAATCTGAACAGTGCAGTTAAAGCAGACGATGCTATGCAATCTGCGGAAGAACAAGCGAAAATAACAGCGATTTTTGACGATTATGCGAAAGAGCTCAATTTAGCGTCATATAACGTTACCAGCGATACCGCGCTGGTTGACAATGCGGTTACCAGCTACAAAGCGATTGCTACTGCGCTTACAAAAGATCCTGTCGATACGGATGCGATTGTTGCTGCGTATGGCGGAGAATTACAGCAAGTAACGCAATTTATCGATCAAATATACGGATTAACAAGTGATCAGGATATTCTGACAGCGATTGAATCCATTAAAAATGGCGATCAAGTGGCATTGGCTGGACAAACGGTTAATAGACTGTTACAGCGAATTTTTGCAATAGGTGTCTATGACCGGACAACATTGGTACTTGATCATTTCGATAGTATGACCACGGATGCGCTGGTATTGGAGTGGGATAGGGCAAATTCAGCCTATCAAGCGTTGATCAGCGTTGTAAGCGGATCTTACAAAGTGCTGACAGACGATAGACTGGGGATCAAGGATGGGCTTAACCCGGATCTGGATGATCAAGTCATACTAGCACTTATAAACGGCAGAAAAGCCTTGAGTAAAGCAAATGCGGATGATCGTACCCATGTTGCGATAGCACGGGAAAACGTTATTATTCCGGCTGTTGATGGCTTCCTGAAAGGCGTGCTGGGTAAAGTTGGAGAATTGATAACCAATAGAGCCAGTGCTGTTGATAAAGCTGAGGTGAATCAACAGGAAGCTGAATTGCTCTACAGCATTGTTGGGTCATTTATTGCTCAGGATAATCCAGAAGGCAATAATCGTATCAAAGCCCAATTAGCGGGGGATTTAGCGGATGTTGTTGCTGACTCCATTGTGAGTGATATCAACAGAGGGATTATCGGTCAACTCAATAGAAATATAGACCTGGTTCAATCAGCTGGCAGCGATAGGCATGCAGCACTCGTCGCTGTTGAGCGAGTATCTCTCTATGCGGACGTTTTTCTACCTGACCTGCAATTGCGTTTAGGTGCGCAACAACATGCGGAGTTGAAAAATGTGCTGCAGGATCTGAAAGAAGCCGTTAGAGATGACGATTCTGACAAAGCAAGCGCTGCAGCGGCATCCATTGCTGAGATTATTTCAGCGTATGAAAATGAATTGATCTAGCAGATCTGGCAGTACAAAATTAGAAAACAATTGTGCCTTGCCGCAGATTTCTTGCGGTAAGGCACAATTGAATAGATTCTTATCATTTAATGAGATAGTAAATTTTTGCAATTGCTTGCATAACACCAGAAAGCATCTCTAGATGCTCTAAGCTTCAACCCAGACAGGCACGATAAAACAGTGCTTTCTCAGAAATACCTTATAGGCATCAATTACTTTAAACAATTAATCGGGAGATAATATTATGACGGTAACTATCGCGACTCGACCAGATCTAGGCTCAGGGGCCATCAAATTCATTGACGGCATGCCATTTGATGGACTTGGATCCGCTGGATTCAGGACAGGCATTGACTTGCTCTATATCGGTGATGATGCAGATGATGAAATTATTGCCGGCGACGGCAATGATGAGTTGGAAGGCGGAGGTGGTAACGATATCCTGCGAGAAGGCCCCGGTAATGGCATATTAAGCGGCGGGGACGGTGATGATGATCTGGATGGAGGCCCCGGAACCGAAAAATTGTTTGGTGGAAATGGCGATGACATCCTGCGGGCAGGGGGTTCACCAGCTGATCGTGACCAGCTTCACGGCGGCGCGGGTAACGATACTTTCGGTTTTTATGGCGCAGGTCAATTTAGAATATTAGACTTCACCATAGGTGAAGATCGCCTGTTTTTCGATTCGGAAATTCTCGGAATCAATTCGGTGCCAGAATTGCTTTCTCTTATCACAAATATTGATGACAGAGGCGACAGAGGGTTCAAGGTAGAATTTCTGGACGGCATTGCAAGCATTGATCTGGTTGGCGTCAATGTAAATTCGATTACCCCTGACATGATTGTGTTTCACCTCTAAGCATCCTCAAAAAAGCTAACCTGCTTTAGCTACGCTCATTACTTCCAGCTTCTGGTTGGGAGTAATGATTCACCCCCGAATACATACAGCCCTTTCGCTTATTATTTCAAGGCATATCCGCTTCAGAACACTGCTTCGTTTTCTTCTTTGCGAAAGAGTGTAATCCCCCCAAGAGTGCAACACTGTTTTACCATAAAATATGTGAAGAGACCTTTGATAAATGGCTATAAATTGATCGACGATAAAGCATGACCAAGAAGCTGGATGAATTATTGCTAAAAGCGAGGGATTTAATCGCAGCAGGCAAGTTGAATGATGCGGATGAGATTCTGGGGCCATTAAAAAATGAATATCCACTATCGCAGGATGTCGCAAGATTGTGGTGTTCGCTGGCGATGCGTACCGAGCGTGCCGCCGATGTGACTGCGTATGCAGAAAAGATTTTTGCGGATGTGCAGGGCGATTTTCATAAGGCATATTGGGCGCATGTTCTGGGAACAGCGCGTTTTATCCTGCTGGATTTGCCCGCAGCGCATAGCCATTTTATTGGCGCCTTGAATCACCTGATGGTACTGGCAAAGCTGGGTAGAGTTCCGCCATATCGGGAAAAAAAGAAAATACAGGAACCCGGTGAAAATAAATTTGCTTCCGGGGAAGCAGAGAAGTTGCTGTGGACGACTTGTGCGGCATTGGCCAAATCGGGAATTCCGGCATTTCCTTATGCGGGTACGTTATTGGGCCTGGTTCGTAACGGCAGCTTGCTGGATTTTGACAAAGACCTGGATATTGCAGTATGGATGGAATCCTGGGGTGCGTGTTGCGCTGCGCTGGAGGAAGCCGGGTGGATAAGATCGCCGATGCGGATCGAATATGCGAATTACCGCGATTACATGCATCCGGAATTGGGAATTACGATCGATGTGTGTGGTTTGCAAACGCGGGGACAACAGATTGTTGGCGGTTTTTCATTGCCCGATTATCCGGACGAGTATCAGCGCGTGTCGGTTTTTCCTCAATTCGATCTGGTGCAGCGCAGCACCGACTATGGCATAGCCTGGTTTCCGCAGCAACCGGAAAAAATCCTCACGGCATTTTACGGCGACTGGCGCACACCGAATCCCAACTGGGATACCGTAATATCCGCACGCAATCTGGAAAATTTCACTTTACTGGTACGTTGTTATAGCTATCACAGGCTGATCGAGCGTTGGTTATTGGGCGATCTGGCCAAAACCTGGAGCTATGCACACCAGATTGCTTTGAAAGATCCCGATGATGTGTGGGCATTGCGCAGTCGTCAATGGATGGAGCGCGCCCTTACACGTTTAAACCGGGAAATGCCTGTCTGGCCAGGTAATCAGAAGCAAAAACGTGTATATACCCGCATGGTGGCTGATTTATTTCACGAGGGCCATGTCAATTTTCTGCAAGCAGCGCGCGCTTTGGGCACACACCTGACAGTGTGCGTGGTATCCGACGAACGTGTCGTGGAAAATAAAGGCAAGCTGCCGGTCATGAAGCAGGCGGAACGCGCAGCGGTTGTCGCTGCCTGCAAGTATGTCGACGCAGTGCTGACTGAAACACCTGCGAGCGTAATCCCGGAATACATGCAGCAACATGGTTTCAATATTTATACGTTTGCCTGCGCATCGGAGGATGAACGTCAAAATAAGCTTAAATTATGCGCATCGTTGCCGGTTGAAATGATTCGGGAATTGCCTTATACGCCGGGTATTTCCACTTCTGATATTGTCGTACGGGTTATAGATAGCGATGGGAGCAGGAAAGCAGCATCGGAGAAAACATCAGCAGGCTAAGCATGCCCCATTGCGTACTTCATTCTTTTTTCACCCTTATTTTGCCTTTATAGCCGCCGCATTTCTTGTACACTATTCCCCACATTATTTCAGGTTACCAGATACTATTTAAATGAAAGGAGGAAATCCATGATCTTCTGGCGCGTGAAATCGCTAGATGCCATTCTGGCCACAGCCGAAAAAAAAAGTCTTCACCGTTCTCTGGGCGTATGGCAGTTAACACTCCTGGGCATCGGCGCCATCATTGGCACCGGTATCTTCGTACTGACGGCTGAAGCCGCGCAGAAAGCAGGCCCTGGCATGATGATTGCCTTCATCATCGCCGGTTTTGTATGCGCCGTAGCGGCGCTGTGCTATTCCGAGCTTTCTTCCATGGTGCCCGTATCCGGATCTGCCTATACTTACTCTTACGCGGTACTCGGCGAGTTCGTAGCCTGGATGGTAGGTTGGGCATTGATCCTTGAATATTCCGTGGCAGCCGGTGCAGTCGCCGTGGGCTGGTCAGGCTATTTCGTCGGGCTTTTGAGTAACTCCCTCGGTATCGAAATCCCTCATGCCCTGGCCAATGGCCCCTTTGCAGGAGGCATCATCAATTTGCCCGCGGCGATCATCTGCATACTGGTCGTTGGGTTACTGGTCGTTGGCACACGGGAAAGCGCGGCATTCAACGCCGCACTGGTGGCCGTCAAAATCGCTGCCTTGACAGCCTTTGTCGCGCTGGCTGTCCCAGTCGTTAATATGGACAATTTTCAACCGTTCCTGCCCTTAGGTACATCGGGCGTCGTTGCAGCCGCCGCTTCCATTTTTTTTGCGTATGTCGGCTTTGACGCCGTATCAACTGCTGCAGAAGAAACCAAAAATCCACAGCGTAACATCCCGATCGCACTCATTAGCTCGTTAGCGATCTGCACGTTGTTTTACCTCGTGGTCTCATTCGGCGTGATCGGCTCAATCGGTGCGCAGCCTTTAAAGGATGCGGCAGGCCAGGGGTTCATGCCAGGCTCGCTGGCATTGGCCGAACAATGCCAGTCGCTGGCCGCGATCGGCCAGCAACCCGTTGTGTGCTCGCGGGAAGCACTGGCGCACGTGCTGCGCGAGATTGGCTGGGAAAAAGTCGGCAATCTGCTCGGCCTGGCCGCTTTTCTGGCACTGCCTTCAGTCATCCTTATGATGCTGTTTGGTCAAACGCGCATTTTCTTCGTCATGTCCCGTGACGGCCTGCTGCCCGAAGTG
Source organism: uncultured Nitrosomonas sp. (assembly GCA_964464365.1). Lineage (GTDB taxonomy): Bacteria > Pseudomonadota > Gammaproteobacteria > Burkholderiales > Nitrosomonadaceae > Nitrosomonas. Next base: position 9,999 of record CAYXFV010000085.1, read on the forward strand.
CTGAGCCGCATTCATACGCGCTTCAAAACACCGCATATCGTTACGATGGTTACCGGTGTCGGTGTAACGATCGCCGCCGCCTTCCTGCCCGTAGGAAAACTTGCGGATATCTCCAATTCCGGCACATTGTTCGCCTTCATGGTCGTCGCGTTGACTGTCATGCTTCTGCGTGTCAGGGATAAACATCGTCACAGACCTTTCAGAACACCGTTCATCTGGTTGGTAGGCCCTCTCGCCGTAAGCGGTTGTATCACGCTCTTTCTATTCCTGCCAACGGACGCCAAGCTGGTATTCCCAATCTGGACGGGGATCGGATTGATTGTCTATTTCCTGTATGGCTACCGGAAAAGCCATGTCGCACTCGGTATCGATACGCCTTCCGGCGGTGAAAACATTATCGAACCGATTCGCCCGCTGGCGGATTATGACGTTGAGTCGGAAAAGCCGAAGGATTAGCCACACCTTCGCCTTATAGATATAGGGTTAATTACAGGAAGAGCGGATGCGGGCAAGCCTGCATCGCTCTCATCTTGTCATTGAACATTGATGAACTATGAATCCCCCGGAGCTACTTGGACGGTTTCGGGGGATTTAAACAATTAGCCAAGGTATTTCTCTATTTCTTGCAGCGTCTGATGCTTCATGCATAACCTGATAAAACGCACACATGCTCACCCGGAAAACTGTATCCATGATTCTTCCACGGTGTGCTGGAAAGTTTTCTCAACCACGGTTATCCGGGCATAATCCAAACCAGTCCGCACGATTCTGTCGGAATTTTTAACACTTCATCGATTTTGTCCATTTATCATTGAAATTAAACGTAATTTCTCTGGTTTTTTATGAGAAAAAATACATAAATTCATCAAAAAAATTTAAAAAACCGCTTGCAACGGATCAAAAACTGTCGATAATTTTTACATGTCATGACATTGGAATAATATTTATATTAGTTGTTTAAATTCATTGGGTTGTGTTGTAAGGCATAGAAATTGCTTCAGATTAAATGGTGCACGTAGACGAAGCCTGATTAAGAAGATTCAGATTGATGAGTTTTCAAATAATCATCAGTCGGATCTTCCGGTAGCTGATCGGTTTCTTAAAAACGCCCGAAAGAAAAACTGGATAGCCGGCTGGTCTTTGCAGCTGGAATAGTCGGAGTATTCAGTGTTCAAATAATCTATTCAATTGAATTAATGGAGAAAGCAATGAAAGAAAAAAGATTTAGTATGATTGTCGGGTTGAGTATGTTGATGTGTCAAGAACAAGGGGTTATTTAAAGATGAAAAATAGATATTTATTTTTAGCTTTACCATTAGTCTATTCTATGAATGTAAGTGCAGTTCCAGTCTCTGTATCTGCTGAATTTACTATTTCCAGGGACTGTAAATTAAACTGTGTAACTGCCTGGGTTAAACATATTCAATCAGTCGA
>CAYXFV010000086.1:0-11371 GCA_964464365.1 uncultured Nitrosomonas sp.
TTCTCCTTTAAACAGAACATAATCTGTCCGTCCAAAGGGGGCAACTCCAACTCCAGATTGACCATGGCACTACTGTGGCCAAGATCGACTGCTTGCCGATAAAATCTGACAGCTTCACTCCAGTCCTGCTCAACCTCCTCACCTTTTTGATAGCACAAGGCAAGATTGAACATGGCGCCGCTGTGGCCAAGTTTGGCTGCTTGCTGACAAAATCTGACAGCTTCACTCCAGTCCTGCTCAACCCCTTCACCTTTTCGATAGCAAATAGCAAGACTGAACATGGCACCGCTGTTGCCAAGATTGGTTGCTTGCCGATATAGATCAATGGCTTCATCCCAATTCTGTTTAACCCCTTCACCTTTTCGATAGCAAATAGCAAGACTGAACATGGCGTCGCTGTGGTCAAGATCGACTGCTTGCCGATACAGCCTGATGGCCTCCCCCCAATTCTGCTCAACCCCTTCACCTTTTTGATAGCACAAGGCAAGATTGAACATGGCGTCGCTGTGGCCAAGGTTGGCTGCTTGCTGATATAGATCAATGGCTTCACTCCAATTCTGTTTAACCCCTTCACCTCTTTCATAGCAAACGCCGAGATTGAACATGGCACTGCTGTGGTCAAGATCGACTGCTTGCCGATACAGTCTGATGGCCTCATTCCAATCCTGCTTAACCCCTATGCCTTTCTGGTAGCAAAAGCCAAGATTGAATATGGCTGTGCTATCATCCAGAGCAATCGCTTGCTGATAGAAGTCGATGGCTTTATCAGGATCTCTAGCGATACCTATTCCTTGAGCATAAATGAAACCAAAATAATTCATTGCAGTAGTATCAGATGAATTTACAGCACGCTCCAATGCAACGATAATGTTTTGGGGTATTATTAAATTTTTATGATTTATCTTGCTTCCAATATCAACTGCAACATTGGCCAGTGCTTGATAGCAGTTTTTATGGGGAAGAGGATGCGCGAGCAATTTTTCGATTAAGTTTTTATCATTATCCGTCTTCGGTAAATCGATAAAACCTTCTGTAATTCTTTGAAGGAATATAGCCGTTTCATTTGGCGAATATTCCCAAGCGATATCTAACAATTCTCCGAACTCAAGATCTTGGTAAAAGCAATACAATACGAACCATTCTCCCAATAAATCAGGTTGAAGCGCATGAATTTCATGAGGACGAATGCCGTCATTAATAAGGCTTCCACTCGTAATTGCTACAGCTTCTCTCCTAACAGATGCATCGATATTTCTAAAACGTTCTTTGATCAGTTTGTCCTGAAACTTTACTTCATGAACTATCGTTGCAAGCACGGCCAACTTCATGGCCTTATGGGAATCTCCCCAGGTTGGTGCTTTCTTGTTTCCTTCTTTAAAAACCTGCTCCCAGCGATTTTTATCCCGTTCCAGTTGACTGTTCAGCAAATCGATTTTGTCCAGCTTCGGTAACCTGTTTCACTTTCGCTCAACTGTTGCGCCAGTAGATAGGCATATAACGGGCGGCCTGTATCGTCGATCCGCTCCAGTGTTTGTTTTAATGCATCGTCTGACAATGTGAGCTCTTTACCGGATAACTGTTTGACGATGGTTACCAGATCCTCCTGATCCAGTTCTTTAAGCTCTTCAACACCGTTTTCAAAACGACAGGGTTTGAGGCGTTCACCTTCAGGATCATCTACTTCACGAAGTCTGAGAAACCAAGGTGCTTTATTGCTGGTAGATATTAATTCCCAAGATTTATCTTTATCGGTGTGATCTAGTTTTTTTATTACGTTTCCTTGATTCCAAGGTTGCCTTTCTACCAGGAGAATACGAATGTTATGACGATACTTATCCTGGCGGTAAAACAAGGTTTGAAGGATCGGTTTGATTTTCTGCTCGCGCCCGATTACGTAATCGAATACAAATAAATAAGGTTTATCGGGCTGCCAGTCTCTCCAATGGTCTCCGAAAAATCGAATATCATTTTCTGTAAAAAATCCGGCATGCCAGCCCATTTTTTGGGCATCTTTGATTAAATCAAATGCCAGACGGCTTTTACCTTGCCCGGCCACACCCGCAAGCTGGAACCAGGCAACATTTTTATCGCACCCTAGAAACGCTTTTAAATGTGCTTTTTGCTTATCGCGGCCAATCACATCCAGAACGGCATTGGCGTAGTAGTTGGTATTTTCTCCTCTCGCTTGGGGTATCGTTAAGCGCGGCTGGATTGATTGGTTTGTAGGTTCAGCAGATACGGATATGTTTTTATCATTTGTATCGTATTCTTCAAGAATTTCTTCAATGGTTTCTTCGTGCCCTACGAAGCCTTTCAAAGTTTTATAAACCCCAACATTGCGACAATACACAATGTATTCTGTAAGAAACTGCTCTAGCGGTATACGACGTGCCCTGGCAGAAAAACAAAAAACTATCTCAGCTTTTTCTTTACCTATACCTTGAGAGTGCATTTTTTTGTAAGTGTCATATCTAGTTCCTTGTATTTCAAACTGTTCTATGAATTTTTCATGATAACCACTTGGCATACTATCGGTAAAATCTTCAAAAATCTTTCCATCCCAATTCTCCCGTTCTTCATCAGTATCGGGCATAGAGGCATGAGTAACATGCTTAAATATTGATTTTAAAAGCTGCTGCTTTTTAGAAGGTTTGTTATCTAGAGAAGAAAGCGACCTCAAACCATAAGGAGAATCGGCGATATCTTTTGCCCATTTTTCTGAATGCATGAAGTTTTTTTTGAAAACGCTACAGTATAAAAAGAAGTCAAGATAGTATTAGCCGCATCCAGAATTTGCAAATGATATAGATTAGATATCTCTCACCATGTCCATAGGTTTCTTAGCAATTGAATATACAGACGGCTAGCGGGGTTGTCATCAAATCAGCTATCAATATCAAAAGTCTTTTTATGTGATTTTTCAGCCAACTGCTTCTTATACTCGTCCGCAATCGCTTGTGCTCCGCCTTCACCAAATACTTCATTTGCTTTTTCACGCATCATCTCAGAAATAACCTCTCCCCTAGTCTTATAAATTGAAGAACAAGCTTCGTTAAATAAATGCCTGCTTATAGGGCAGACATCTTTTATCGTTAACGTTGTTTTCTTTAACGATTCACTCATTGTGAAACTCCATCTCCGAGTGCTGCTGCGTATCATCCGCCAAAAAATGACTTCAAATCATTAGATGATAATTTTCATAGTGTCAAGAAGATTCTTTCTTCAAGAATCGACTGTAAAGAATCTACTGATTACTTGAGCCAGGTTTTAAGCACAAATGCGCTTAATTCTCTTCAATTTTGGCCTTATCTTTTGAGGTTTTTTTTGCATACCATGATCATGACTTCTCGAGAAGCTCAACAAAAACGTTGATTGATAAATTTAATGTATTTGGAGAGTGAAGTTATGAAATACAGTGAAAAACTAATAATAGTAAGCATCGGTATATTGAATAATCCGGTCTATAAAAAGCGTCTCTGGCTGGCGGCACGCAATATGGGCATTTCCCGGCGGAATTGGCCAAATGTCATTGCCGATGCCATCTACAATTTTAGGGGCATCATCCTGCTTCCAAGCGGTATACCCTGGCCGATTCCCGACGTAGATAAAGTTTTCGGGGATCCTCGATGGTTCAGTTACTACTTTGAAGTCGGAAAAAATGATGAGCCGCGCCGCGATGTAATCATGCTCGAGCGTCTTCGGTTGATCGATCTTTTTTTCAAAATTAAACATCCTAAGATAGCCAGGCATTTCAGTAAGTAGCAAAAAATAGGTGTACCAGATTATTTTTCTGGTACACCTTTCGCCTTTCCTTACAACGCCCATTTCCCAAGTTTCGCGAACGTCATCATTAACATGCCAGATGGTTTACCTGTTTTATCTTTACAAGGAGACTGTCATGGCAACAACCAAAGAAAAATTCAAGGACAAGAAACGACCGCTGGCGTTACAACTGGTCGAGACCGGCACGCTGGACTCAGTCAGGAAACCGCCGGAGGCGGAGAAAGCCGGAGAGGTTTTCTTCCGCAGGCTCGTTCATCACAACGATGCGGAAATTTCCGGTGCGATGGCCACCGAGCAGGCAACTCACCAGGCCGACGCGCAATTCGGTGCTGAACTGGCAAGCGTGCGGCTGGATAGTGAGGACATCGATGCCGCATTCAAAGTTTCGTTCAAATCGCTGACTGATCGTGAAACCAGGCTTGCCAATACGGCCCGCTACATCAAAAGCGGCACGCTGCACAGCATCGGCGGCAAAGACGCAGCCGATATACGCTGGAAGGACTGGCGGCGCAAAGACCAGATTCTTTTATGCGTTCTGCTTTTCTGCCTGATTATTGCCGCTGGACTGGGCATGGGAAATGTCTACGCCAATTTAATTGCATCAGGTAACGCCGTATTCATCGAAAAACCCTGGATTGCGGTGATGATCTCGGCACTGATGCCCATTGCCTCGGTTTCAGTGAAGTTCGTGACTAATTTCTTGACTTATGACACCTCCCGAAAACTGTATGCCAAGTGCATCTATGCTGCTACGGGCATCGCCTTCCTGTTCTGGGGTAGTCTGTTCGGACTGACGCATTCCGGTGTGACAAGTGGGATTGACTGGGATTCTCTTGGCGAAACCGCCGATTATGGGTCTGCCTTCGTCTCCTCGCAGCTGCTGGTGGAACTTCTGGCTGCAAGCGCCCTGTTCTTAGCCGCTGAGGACATTTACATGCGTTATTCACCTGACGTTTACATGGATAATCTGGAATACCTCGAAATTGAGAAAGCCCTGAAAGAACAGCGTGCCATCCATGAGACTTTACATCAGAAGCGTGGCGAGTTGCACGGACGGCTTATTGAGCTGGAAGCGCAGCGCGAAGCGTTCATCAACGAAAAAGTGGTCGAATTCATAAGTTTGCGGGCACGTCATGTCGCCACGATGAATGCCCATATCGACCATTAATCTTTTGGAGACTCTCATGAATAGAAAAATCTTATTGTTCTGCGCTGTACTTTTCGTGTGGCTTACGGTTACTTCATTGGCTTTTGCGCGAGATCTGGTCGTGGCGGTTTCACCTTACTACGCGCCGGATGAGGCCAGGAAACATTCGATTCAGTTGCTGCAACAGTTGACGCAACTCGGTCAGGGCGACCGGGTGACGCTGATCGACGGTTATCATCTCTCGATCATCGGGGAATTCAACATCCCGGGCAATCCGGCTTACAACAACGCAAAAGCGCGTCTTGGCCTCAACCGTAAGGCAGTAGCGGCACTCAAGCGTTTTGCGGACAAATCGGTTGCATCGGGCAGTGAAGGTCGCCCGTCAGTACCGGGTGCGGTACGTTTGCCGCAGTTGTTGCGCTATGTCGCGAACAATTTCAACCATGGCAGCAGACTGGATGTGATTGTGTTGGGATCACCTTTTTACGACGATCCGAAGGAACCGGCCTTTTCTATGGCGGGTGGCCGTTTTCCGTCCGACGGTCATTTGTTCGCTTCGCAAGGGAAAACGCCGTTCGGCGCAGCCGGTCAGTCGGGGTTGCTTAAAAACATCGTCGTTCATATCGGTTACGGCAGCGACAGCATTATGCAGGGCGACCGGCATGCCTATTTCGTCAAACGCTTCTGGACGCTGTATGTGGAGACGCTGGGGGGCAGGCTGGGCGGTTTTATCGCGGATGTGCCGACGCTGTTTCGTACCGTTTCCAATAATACCAATACTGCGGCTACGCCGCCTGCGCATGATTTCAAACCAACACGCTCGGACAAGCTGGAAATGATCCTGTTGCGCCCGGTGGAGAATAAACAATCCATCTTTGAGCGGCCTGTAAGCAAGACGGTTTTATCGCAGGCACAGGTGGTTCGTGCGGAGAATGTGCAGATTGGCATTTCCTGGTCCTGCGCCCTGTGTGATCTGGACATTTATGCGCGTCCTATGCCGGATGCGGAGATTGTGTATTTCGGGCGCACAGTCACGGCGCACGGGCGCTACTGGAAGGATTACCGCCATTCGCCGCAGCCGACCAACGGATATGAAACCATCGGCTTCGATGTGCCGCTGGATTTACGTACGCTGGTGATCGTTATCAATTTTTTTGAAGGGGAAGCCCCGCAAGGGGTTTCCGGTGAAATCCGCATTTCCGTCGATGACGATACGTATGCCGCACCCTTTCATATTTCTGCCACACATGGGAACCGGGGACAGGGGGTAGCACAAGTCCTCGAAACCAGCAAGGCAAGCGGCAATCATTCCGTGATCGTCGATCCTCTGCGCATCGTCAGGACACGATAATCCGTGCATCCGCGTAATCAGATAACCAATCCGTTTGTTCTTCTTGTTCTAAGTGGTTTGTGCGGCTGGGGTGCCTGGGAGACCCGGGATTGGCTGCACAGTGATTTGTTCTCCGTTCCGGTGCTACTGGCGCTGTGCGCCGTGCTCGCCTTGGTCAAAGGCGTATTCTACAGCCTGCTTTTCATCGTGAGGCTGATCCTGCGCAAACGCGCGATGAAACCCACCGACCGCTCCGGCAGCGCGGCCTGGGCTTCATCGCACGATGTCGGGAAAATGGGACTGTATGACAGGCGCGGCGGTTTTCTGGCCGGGATGCATGAAAACAAACCGGTGTTCGTCGATATCGAGTCTTCCGGGCTGGTGCTCTCTCCTGCCGGGGGCGGCAAGACGGTGACGTTCGCGATTCCGGCGTTATGTCACAACCCCGTGAGCATGTTCGTACCCGACCTGAAGGGCACACTGGCTTGTATGACCGCAGGACTGCGGCGCAAGCGCTATAAACATGAAATCCTGTATGTCAATCCGGGTGGACTGTACGAAAATATTCTGGACGCTGGAGCACGCTACAATCCGTTGCAGATTCTGATCGACGGCTGGAATAATCCGAATACGCATGCGCAGGTTTTTTCCGATGCACAGGCCATCGCCAGACAGCTTTGCCAGGACCCGGCCCAGCAGGGTGATAACCAGTATTTCAGGAACGGTTCGCGCAAGTTTCTGGAGTTCGCTTTCGTCTATCGGGTAACGACCGATGATTATGCCACACTGGCCGATACGCTGTGCCTGCTCAGCGACAAGGATGCCTTGTACAAGGCGTTGCAGGACGCGCAGTATTCCGCACACCTGAACGGGGATCTGGCGCGATTGGCGAAGGATCTGCTGGCCAAGTTCGACAGTGGTGATCAGAAGCAGATCGAATCGTTCCGGGAGGGGGCAATCCAGCCACTCGAAATTTTTTCTCCGAGCGGCAGACTGGCCGAGTGCACGTCTACCTGCGATTTCCGTTTCGCCGATCTGAAGAAGAAAAAGATGACGGTCTATCTGCTGGCCGATCCGACCCGCATGAGTGTTTATGCGCCTTGGTTGGGGTTACTGTCATGGTGCGCTTTAACCGAATTGATCCGGTTCCAGAACGGAAAATCCGTTTACTTTCTGTGCGATGAAATTACGAATTTTAAGGTCGAAGGCTTGCCATCGTTGTTGACGCTTGCACGGGAATTCAAGATCAAGCTGTGGCTGATCGTGCAGGAACTGGAGCAATGGGCGCATGTGTACGGGCGCGAAAGCCTGGAAACCCTGCTTTCTCAAACGGAGGTGAAAATCATCATGGGTGCCCGCTCATACAAGACCTGCCAGCTTGTTTCGGATATGCTCGGTGAATCGACGATCAAGGCGTTCAATCACAATCTTGGCCGAAGTATGTTCGATGCACCGGCCCGATCGATTCAGGATGCGCCGCGCCGCCTGATGACCGCTGATGAGGTACGCCGCACTGACGATACCATCCTGTTCGTGCGCAATCACCGCCCTATCCGCCTGTCCAAAATCGGCTACCACGAAGTCAAACCCTGGGCGAAATGGGTTGGAGTCAATCCGCTGTTCAATAAACCCTTCAAGGGTAAAACCCGGCTGTGGCTCTGAATCCAGAACACACCTTCTCCGCCCACCGCTTCGTATCGTGAAAGTGAAAGGCAAAATCCTGATTTTCAGGAAGAACAGTTTATCGCCAGGATCGCGGAGAAATGAAACCGCCCGGACAAAGATTTCCAGACTGACAGAAGGTTTCACGTTTATAGATCTGTTTGCCGGTATCGGAGGATTGCGGCGCGGCTTTGATGCAATGGGCGGCAGATGTGTCTTTACCAGCGAATGGGACAAATATGCCCGGATGACCTACGAGGCCAATTATCCTTGTGACCATGAAATTACGGGCGATATCACACAAATTGAAGCATTCCGTATTCCCGGACATGATGTATTATTGGCCGGATTTCCCTGTCAGCCGTTCAGCATTGCCGGTGTCAGCAAGAAAAACAGTCTCGGGCGTCTGCACGGGTTCAGATGCACTGCACAGGGAACCCTTTTCTTTGATGTGGCAAGGATCATCGAATATCATCGTCCGAAGGCTTTCCTGCTGGAAAACGTCAAAAATCTGGTCAATCACGACAAGGGCAAAACCTTTGCTGTGATACACAAAGTTCTGACCGAAGAGCTTGGCTATCATGTCCAGTGGAAAATCATTGATGCAAAATCCTTTGTCCCCCAGCACAGGGAACGGATTTTTATCGTCGGATTCAGGGAAAGAAACAGTTTCAGTCTTGATGACATGGCCCTGCCGGATATCATGACCGGTCCGCGTCTTCAATCCATACTTCATCCTGAAGACGGCAGCGAACCGGAAGAAAAACCTTACACCAGGGAAAGATCTGCGAATGTCTCCGAAAAATACACCCTTTCGGATCATTTATGGCGCTATCTCCAATCCTATGCGGAAAAGCACCGTGCAAAAGGAAACGGTTTCGGATTCGGGCTGAACGGTCCGGATGATGTTGCGCGTACCTTGTCCGCCAGATATTACAAGGATGGATCGGAAATTCTGATCCGTCAGAGTGGCGGCAGGAATCCACGCCGTCTAACTCCGCGTGAATGCTCACGCCTTATGGGCTTTGACAGCACAGGAAAGAGTGCATTCATGATCCCGGTTTCCGATACGCAGGCTTACAGGCAGTTTGGCAATGCAGTGGTGGTTCCTGTAGTGGAGTCAATAGCCCGACAAATGGCTCCCTTTGTTACACAAAACAGGGCTGTTTCTGGAGATACCTTTCAGCAGAAAAAAGTGGCGGTGGCCGGTGGCTGACTTTTCTAACTGGCTCGACGAGTACACCGGCACCACACGCTGAAGAAACAGGTCGATGCAGCCCGAACACAACCCACCACAGCGTTCTGGTAAACGTTAGGTGCCTGACCCATGGTCCGATGCAAGTACGGTCCATTCTTCCAATCCCGTCACATAAGGCTGACTGCAAGATGTGTGTTGTAATACAACACTATCTTGGCAAGGGAGACGCTGCGCTCTCCCGTTGCATCCCTCTGGCCGATGGTGTGTTTACGGGAACAATCCACTCCAACCTCACCACCCCATCAAAACGTATCGCCGTTTTATCACTCGCAGGGCCTGGAGATATGCCTCTCCACCTGCACCGAACCACGCACAATCGTATGGCCGATTGACCGCCAGTCAGAGGAGCGTTCCTGCTACCCCTGACAACCCCATGACCAACCTTGTGCAGATTGGATGCGCACCAACCTCATCGTGGTTGGATCACGACCGGGGAGATTTCACTCTCCCCAACCCCATCGAAACAAACACCCGCTTGCATAATAGCCTGGGAGCAGGTTGACACAAAAACCTAAAGACAGTAAAACATAATAACCTAAATATAAGACAGCAGATCAACCTAAAATCCGGACAGACAATACAATGGCTACACCCGCTGACAAACTGGCAGAGTCTCTTGCCGTTCTGAAGAAACTTCAAGATCAAGGACGCATGGCATTACGTTCCGAGGATATAGGACGCACTCACCGCGAACGGCTGATGAAAAACGGTTTTATCAAGGAGGTGATGAAAGGCTGGTATATTTCTTCCCGCCCTGATGAACCGGCAGGTGAAAGCACCTCCTGGTACGCCTCATTCTGGGTATTTTGCGCATCCTACCTCGAATTCAGATTCGGGGATGAATGGTGTGTCAGCCCGGAACAATCTATCCATCTGCATACGGGTAACTGGGGCGTGCCAAAGCAATTGCTGGTCCGTTCTCCCAAGGGAGGCAACAAGCCGACCGGTCTGTTGCATGGGACTTCCATTCTGGATGTGAGACTGGCATTGCCACCGGCACAGGATACCGAAATAAAGGAAGGTATGCGTGTTTACAACTTGCCCGCTGCGCTGGTGGGTTGCTCACAAACCCAATTCTCTGCCCGTCCCGCGGAAATGCGCACTGCACTGGCCATGATGCAGGATGCTTCGGAGTTATTGGGTCGATTACTGACAGGTGGACACTCCAAAATTGCCGGATGGCTGGCCGGTGCCTTGCGCAGCATTGGTCGTGAGCGGATTGCAGACGACATTCTGGGTGCAATGCGGGCGGCCGGATATACCGTGAATGAGAGCAACCCCTTCAAGGATCAGGCACAGATTATATTCGGCCCCCGCGAAACCTCACCCTATGTCAACCGTGTGCGGATGAACTGGGCAAGCATGCGCGAAGACGTGCTGCATACCTTCCCGGCGGCTCCCGGCCTTCCTGCCGATTCAGTCAAATATATGAGACAAGTCGAAGAAATCTATGTCAACGATGCTTACAACTCCCTATCCATTGAAGGCTATAAGGTCAGTGCAGCGCTGATTGAAAAGGTACGTTCCGGAAACTGGAATCCAGACTATAACAAAGACGACCAGGACCACCGTAATGCCCTGGCCGCGCGGGGTTACTGGCAGGCTTTCCAGGGGGTCAAGGCAAGTATCGGGAGGGTATTGAGCAAGGAAAATGCTGGCACCGTTGCCGAAAACGACCACGCCCAGTGGTACCGTGAACTATTCGGTCCCAGCGTTACCGCAGGTATCCTGAAAGCCGCTGATCTTGCCGGTTATCGCAGCAGCCCGGTTTACATTCGCCGCTCGATGCATACGCCTCCTGGCAAGGAGGCTGTACGGGAGTTAATGCCTGCATTGTTCGAGTTGTTGCAGCAGGAAAATGAAGCGGCAGTCCGTGTCGTTCTCGGACACTTCATGTTTGTCTATATTCATCCGTATAGTGATGGTAATGGACGCATCGGACGTTTTCTGATGAATCTGATGTCAGCCTCGGGTGGTTATCCCTGGATAGTCATCCCATTGGCACAGCGAAATGACTATATGGACGCGCTGGAAAGCGCCAGTGTTGAGGGAAACATCAAACCATTCTCGACACTGTTAGCGAACTTAATTAGTACTGGGTAAGTTTCTAGGCTCCTGATAAATTGGATTCATATGTACCTGATCCACTGGGTGGGGCAGACCCTTTACAATTTTTCTGGGCTTTTTTACC
>CAYXFV010000087.1:0-11285 GCA_964464365.1 uncultured Nitrosomonas sp.
GGGGGGGGGGGGCAGCTTGGAAGCTCCCCTGAATGGTGATTGAACGGCCACACGTTCTCTGGTGCATGAAGGCTCGATGCCTGAATGCACCACAGCCGGGGGATGCAACGGGGGTGCGCAGCGAACCCCCTTGCCAAGATTGCGTTGGGCTAGAAAATGGAACATTTTGTAGTACAACGCACAGCTTGCATTGCATTGCGCGTAGCGGGAAGCAATGTAGGACAGGAAACAACGTGTCATACCACGATATATCGACCGTCGGGGATGACAAGCTGGCTCAAGGTAGTGCATTCCCCTTAAGCATGTGATCTCGAGATACCAGCCAGCAGGCTCACTTTACGGAATCCGGAGTCTCCCTGAATTCAATCGAGGGAGTTTCCAGCCTGCCGGATGCGGCGCGGATAGCACTTTGCACTTGGCTCAGTGTTTCGACATTACGCGCAAGGCGGCCGATATTGTTGACCAGCACCACCATATGCGCGTACCTGTGTTCCCCTAGATAGCGCAGCATGGCCTGTAAACCGGGCCGGTCAGTAACGTTGCCACTAACGCCTTCATCATGAAAGACTTCCACGACCTCATAGCTTTTATGTCTGGCAAATTCCCGGCAACGGGTCAGTTGGGAATAGATGCCGCTGTCGTCTTTCTGTATGGCTGAACTGGCTGCAACCCGGCAATAAATGACGGCTTTTTGCGTAGCTTGATGGGGCATGGGCTTTATCCTTTCTATAAAATCGATTAACGGGTGTTATCCAAAAACCGGCTTAGGTCATATCGGGGTTAATTTAGCAGGGCATAGCTCAAATTGATTATTCCTCACTGTGCGACAAGTCCTGCATCATTTCACCATACATGCGTATGCGGGTGCGGTATGACGGATTCTGGCTAGATTATCCGGCATTGATCGCTAGTCCTTCCTTGATATGGGCAGATTGTGACAATGCACGATAGATCGTGCGGGAAGATACGCCGAATTGGCCCGCGATCTGTACGGGAGTGAGATCGGGCTGGCGTTGTAATAGGCCCTGCATACGAATGATCTGGCTGTGTGACAGCTTTTTTGGCCTGCCCAGATGCGCACCGCGTTGCCGCGCGGCTTCCATTCCCGCCTTGGTGCGTTCCCGAATGAGGTTACGCTCCAGTTCCGAAAACGCATGACGGACTTGATACATGCATTTGCCCATCGGGGTTGTGGTGTCGATGTCTTCGGTCAGGCAGCGGAACTCGATGGCGCGATTCTCAAACTCTTCCAAAATATCCAGTGCGTTCTTGAGCGAGCGGAAGGCACGATCCATTTTCCAGACCACGAAAACATCACCGGCCTGCAAGCTGGACAAGGCCCGCTCGAAGCCGGGCCGCCGCTTGGCGGTGGCCGATATGCCGCGATCTTCAAAGAGGGTACTGCACCCGGCCAGCTTCAAGGCATTGATCTGGAGATCAAGATGCTGGTCTTCGGTCGAGACGCGGGCATAACCGATAATGCGACATGATTCTTTCATCATGTAATTAGACTGGCTTTCCATTTTCAACCTTCTTGGGATAGACAAAAGGGAACCCTTTTGACTTATCTTCATCACCGCCTCCCGTCAATCAAAAATGGAATAATCGCATCGAAAAGCAGGCAAGATCGGCTGCTTTTCTCTCAATAAACAGATATGCAAATTGTGACAAAATGGTTCCCTTTTGTCACAATCCAAAGTACTGATAAATCATGGGTTATTCAGTTCTTGGGTGGCAATTTTCGGGGTGCTGTTCGTAGTTTTTAGCGGCAATGCGACATACGCACAGGATGCATTGCTATCGGCCAAGGAAGATTACATCACCTGTTGGAAACAGCCGTGTGTCGATGTGGCCGGAAGCGAGTGGTCGGAGAAGAATCCCAACGGGGTAGGAATTTCTGTCCGTATGGGAACCCAGCCAGTTGTTACGGATGACCAGATCAAAACCGTTCTTACCCGTGATTTCGCAAAACATGGTATGACGCATATCAAGTTTTTCTTTGAACAAAACGATGCGCCTGCTACTGGGATTGCATTTCATGTTCGCGGCGGTACGGAAGGATTATTTTTAATCGACAATGTGCGCGAACAGGTTGCCGTTATCGCCAGACGGGCGGCGAACACGAACCCGGTCTTCCAATAGCTCATGACATAAATTTCAAAGCCGTATTGAGAGACTCCGCCTGTGAAAGCATTGCATCATGCTGACTGTCGCGGATATCCCGTACAGATTCCTGCGTATCCGGACTGTTTGACACACGATCGGCAAGCACCATTTCTTGGAGATACCTGCGCTCTTTCATTTCATCGAAGATCTGTTCGCGGCGTTGCGGGCTGATGCCGTCACCATCCAGTTCCGCGACAGCCGCTTTAGCGCTGTTAAGGTGAAACTGCTTCTGCGCCCATTCCGCGTAGTCGCCATATTTCGGATCGTTTTTGTATTTGTCCTTGATCGCGCCGTTCGGGTTGAGCATTTCATTGATGAGGTGCTGTTCCAGCCGTTTGCGATAGGCCGTAATGCTTTCATCGGTTTCCTGTTGCGGAATATCGTCCGCACCCAGAATGTCGAGTGCGAGCTTTTCCCGCCATGCGTCACCGTCGCGCTTTTCGAACGATGCGACGAGCCGCTTGACATCGGCTTCCATCCGTTCGATGGAAGCGCGCATTTGCCCGACCAACTCGACAAACTGCGCTGTCCGGCGTTCTCTGGTTTTATGTTCTTCGGCCTGTCTGGACTGGCTTCTGCTGGCTACAGGGCCAAGCTCGATCATACCGGCGATGGAACCGCTAAGCTGGCCGTACAGAATGAAGTGTTCATTTTCGATGGATGCTTTATGCCGCAGACGGTTGAAATCTGCGTCGGACAAACAGGTATCGCAATGAAGGAAGGTATTGGTCAATCCGCCGGAAACCAGCAATTCTGCATCGGTCGGTTTAACCATCGGCGGCCCCGATGATAAGCCGCATTACCGGAAAAGCGCGGTATGCTACCGCATACCGAAGGTTCAGAATAACAAAGTTATTCTGAACCCCTGTCAATGAAATCTCAGGCACATTACGCCCCAATGTCCCTGCCTCCCCTGTGTTTATAATCATTCCTATTCCCGTAAATACATTACTGGAAATTGATTAAAGAATACTTAATATCAATAATTCATGGCTAAAGCTATTGAACCAAGCGTACTGCATTTTCACCCTTGTTTTCTTTCCAAGACAGGATTCGATACGCACTTGGTTTTCAAAGGATATAAATTCAAGTGCCGATAGCGTTCGAGTTTTGAAGCCATTTATGACTGTATGTTATATTACCCGATTTTTCTGCAAGGAATCCGGACGATGAGATCTTCCTTTTCTCGGACGAGCAGATTTTTGCTCTTCATCGCAGTATCATTTTTAGCTGCCTGTTCTACAAGTTGGCAGGGGAGTTCTGCAACCTTTGAAGTAAATAAGACTTACATTGAAGAGCGTCTTTGCCTCGGGATGTATGAAGTTGAATATCAATTGTCAAACGGCTCCGGGTATGCCTCTCAAAAATTCTATCAACTAGCTGATGGCAAACGATTCAGTTCATACGAAGCTTTTAGTCAAGCTGAATTCAATAGATATAGAGAGTATCTTGATCTCGTTTCCGAAAATTTTAGCAGATCAATAAAGCAGAACGATGAATCTGCACACAATATTGTGCTCTTATTTGTTGAGTACCTTTCTAATATTTCAAATAAAGATAGCAAAGAGAATTACGAATTTTTATCCAAACTGGGAATGAAACCTTTTGTGCGTTCAGACCGCAAGCTTATTAGTGAAAATTATCAAGCACCAATCCATAAGAGATCCCTCAGAGATATTTCAAGATATTTTGTTCCTCAATCTGATCCTAATATTTGCTGGGCAGCATCATTGGAAACTGCATTTAGGTATATAGGAAATCAATACAAGCAAGAAGAATTTGTTTCTGCACTAAAGGAAAGATGTTCAGCTAAATTATCAAAAACCGCATCTGTCAACCAAATGTTCTTTGCTGCGACAGGCAGACATTTAAGTGACGGCGGCAGATGGATAGGAAAATTTCCTGCGAGGCACTATGCCACTGTTAATTTTGGGGAGCTATTGAAGGCTTTTTCACCTTTTTATATCTCTGACAATCAGGGAGTGCCCGGACATAATTGGAATGGGTCGCTTCCTTCGGGGAATCACTCGAGTTTTTATTTGACAGCAATGGGGATACAGGTTGGTCAGTATGTCGAGCCCGATTTTCCAACCGAAGAGATTTCATGGAAAACTACTCAGAATAACGACGGTAAATTAATTTCTGAAGGAAAAATCAAACTGATTAAAAGCGTTGCTGAGCTTATTCTGGCAATAAATGACAACTACCCGGTTATTGCAGGTTTCAAACAATCTCAAGGGGGGCATACCGTGGCCATCTCTGAAATCGAGTTTCGTCCCGGTGGTGAATATGATGCGAGCCGTAATACCTACCTAATAGACGGTAGAGCATACCTAAACTTTGTACACTACCTTGATCCGACATTGGGGCCGGAGCCCATTGGAATGTCAGGAGAGCATTTTTTGGAAAATACGGCTTTTATGTTTTATGTAGACCCATAAATCGTGAAGAACATCTTTCTTAATTGCATAGTTTTTATTCTGCTTATAGCGGTATCCGGGTGCGCTACCCAGTTTGGTAAAAGATACGATAAATCTGTAAATGTACGGTTTACATCCGAGCCAAGCCATTTAGGCTATTACGTTATCTCAATTTTAGAAAATGAGAAGCTTGGAGGTGATGCTCATCCCTTAACGAAAAATGATGAATTATTAAAAGTTATTTCTCCAAAAAACCGGATTACAGCAAATGAGTACTGGACTACAGTGAAACCGGGTGAGTATGTGCTTGTAATTGATTGCGGCACCTATGTGACACGCAGGCATGTAGCTTTTGAAGCTGGCCTTAATCAAACTCTGCGCTGTCAAGATAGATAAAATCTGATTTTATCCCATGTTTACAGGCTATTTTCCTCAGGAATGGATACTATTTCTTAGTATCGGTGCTATATGCGCAGCGTTGCTTGGTGTGATTTTTGGAATGCGCCGTGACATAAAATCATTCAAAGCCCTTACGATTTTATTAGCGGTTATTCTCTCACTTATAGTTTCCTCTATAGCTTTCGATTTCCACTATTTGCATGAATTTGCAGATAATGGAGAAACATACCCGAGACCTTTGTATGGCTGCCCTGATTTACAGAGATACTTAGAAACGATTCCTGCTTTTCGCAATCCTTCGCCTTCGACATGGAAAGATATTATTGAACAGCCGGAATGCGGTTTTGGAATCATTGCCACAGTTTTAGTCAGTAGCGTATTGGCATGGGGCAGTATATTTCTCTTATCTGTCTTTTTTTACCTAATATTGAGATTCGGTTTGGATCGAATTCGTACTTCAACGAAACAAGACGTAAGTGTTCATAATGCTTCTATAATGTCCCCAAGTGTAGAGATATGCCAAGATATTCCCCTTGAATATACTGTTGATTCTTTGAAAAATAATGAATTGCTTAAACAATTATGCCAGCGTATTTCTACCTCATATAGAGATCAAGAAACTGGTTGGGACGGACATATTTTTCGGGATTTTATTCTTGATGATTTTATTGATAGCCAAAAGCAAGTATTTAAGAAAGGATTTAAAGATGGTGATAACGGTAAAAAAGTTAGTTTCAACTGGGGATCTTTCCAAAGTTTGACAAATAGAGGAATATCAGAAAATTTTGTGATAGAAATTCTCGAGTGGAAAGCAGAATGCTCCAATATATCTATGCAAAAATTATTGGAGAAATTTAATATGTACTACAAAAGAAAAAGTCAGAAAAAGGAAGAATTTTTTAAAAATATTGCCACTATTGCAGAAAAACTTAAATCTGAGCTATAAGTTTGTAACAACTATTGTAGTGTAAAGTTTATTCCATACCATCATCAGGAGATGGGCTGTTTTGTTGCGTGGAATGAAAAGCTTGCGTTGTTTTTTGCTTCTCATCTTTTTCTGCCCATACTTGTTGTAAAGCTTCAGCCATAAAAAAAGTAGAAAGCTCTTCAGATCTGGCAATATCGCTTATATACGACTCCATCGCATACTCCAGATGTACCCCGTAAGCCTTTTCTTCTGAAAATGGTTTTCCATTATTGTCTGTATATTCACAAGCTCGCTTAAAAGCACGCCAAACATGATCGCTGATAGGGATTTCAAGTGTAATAGTTCGTTGTCCCTTGCTCAGTAACTCATCGTATTTGTCATCATCCATACTTGACGCTCCCTTCATTGAGATATTTTCAACCACAAAATACATGATATGTCAACGATAAATCCGGGGAATCCCAGGATTTCTCCGGATTTATCGTTTTCAACCCCTATTTCTTGATGCTGAAATTGGCACTTCAAGAAATTGGTTCCAGTTCCAGCGTTACACGAACATTGAGCCAATTATTTGTAAGTTCCTGAACGGGCCATTTTCAATGAATAGGAGGTGTGTCATGCAAGATAGAAAATACAAGTCGATGGTGAATGTAGATGCGGATCGTTTCATGGTCGAACTACATCATCTCTATGCGAAGCTATACAAGCCGTTACAGGCGAGAATGAGTACTTTTGGGGCGCTGTGTAAAGAGGCCAAGGCCATCAAAAGCCGGATCGGCATTTCCTCAAATGCCGCCAGTTTGCCTGTTGCACAGATTGACGGGATCATTGCCAAGGCGGAACAGATACTCCCGCAAAAGGCCCATACACTGCATCAGGCCGAACAGGCGGACAGGGCTTTTTGCACCACCCATCACCTGATCGACAAGAACGCCCATCCGAACCCGGTGGTGTCCGTTCTGTTGATCGCCATTTGTGTGTTTGTCGATGCCGGGGTCAACAGTTCGTTTCTCTATAACGCGCACATGGTGACGGGGCCATTGACTGCATTGCTGGTGAGTTTCCTGATTTCTCTCACCAATGTCGTCGTGTCGGTTTGCGCCGGGTATTTTATTGGCCGTTTCGTGAATTACGGCAGCAATGGCACCGATCCCGAAGCACCGGAATATAAAGCAGTCAGAAACCGTGCCCAATGGCAGTTCCGGGTTTTCATCGGGGTGGTGGGATTTTTTCTCCTCACGGTGGGGCTCGTTCGCTCTACCGAATCGCTCGACCGGATCGGGCATTCACTGGAGCATTACCAAACATTGATCGTAACGCCCGAAGCCATATTTCTCGTATTGCTGAATATTTGCATTACGGTTTTTTCATACCACAAAGGGCGCACAGGTTTTACTCATCCTTATGGTGACTACAGCACAGTACAGCGAAGCGTTATCACTGCCCGCGATGACCTGCACCAGTGCTACGACGATCTCATCGAGGAAGTCGAAGATATCTGCGCTGATGTCGAAGATGACGCCGATGCACAGGTAGCAGCACAGGCAAAATCCATCAAACAGTACAACAAAAAGGTAGATGAATGCTGCCACGCATACCGTGCGCTTGAACTGGCTACACGCACTGCTCAAAACGAGTTTTCGGCACTGGTTACAAAAACGATCAATACGCAGTCGGTACTCGAAGGCAAGCGCATCCTCATTCCCGGTGGGTTGCTCGATCAGTTTGCCTTTCCCGATATAACTGCCACCGAACTGCCCGAGTCCTACCGGACATTACGGCGCAGCGAACACGATCCCGCATTGGCCAAGGCAAAAGCCGCCGCGCTCAAACGGTTGAGCGACGTGTTCAAACGCGTCCTGCAATCCTGAATTTTTAAAGGAGACTTCCATGAAACGAAGAAGGAAAAACCAAGACTTGCCCAAAATAATAGCATTGAGCGCCGTATTGGCCGTGTGTACCGCTGCTTTGGGTTATACCGTCTTCAGTACGGCGGGCCAACGCACAGCGGATCGTTACGGTTGCTTCGACGAGATTGAACAACGCCATACTTTTGTATTGTTCGATGCCAGCGAACCCCGGTTGAATACAGAGCAGCACCGTTCGGTACGCCATTATCTGGATGAACTCTACGCCAATCTTGAGTTCAACGAGCGGTTGAGTTTTATCACGACCGAAGGCGACCAGATCAGTTCGGCACCGAAAGCACGCTTTCATGTGTGTGGTGCAGCACGCAGTACCGAAGAGCTTGAAAATGCCGGTGCACAAGGTGCTTCAACCGGATATCTGAAGAAGCAAAAAAAGCGCCTGTACGATGATGTCTATGCGCCACAGGTTGAAGCCATGCTGTCGCCGACACCGGATGAAGCACGCAAACAGGCCTTTCAATCGCCGATGCTGGAAATGGTCAAAAATATCTCGAATGAAGGACTTCGTACCGGGCAGCCGCCTGATCGTACTGAGCGATCTGTTACAAAACTCGGATACCGCGCAGTTCTGCATCAAACAGGGCGATATGCCGTCATTCCGTGTATTCCGTGAACGGGAAACTTATCGGCAGCGGCTGGTGCCGCGTTCTCTGGAAGGCATCGAGGTGACGGTATTGCTGTTGCAACGCTACGGCTACGGGCAGGGATTCCTGAAATATTGTAAGAACGAGGAAGAGCTGACCACTTTCTGGCGGGACTACTTTACCGGCAACGGTACGGTGAACCCGGTGTTCATCCGTATCCGTAGCGGTTATACGGCTGGGTGAGATCGATGCACCGGCAATCTCCCAATAATCAACCTCCACCCAGCCTATTGACGCTCTTTAGTATTTCAGTGGGGCTGGTGTGGTGGTCAACGAACCTGAATTTCCCATGGCTGGATGGGCGCATCGACTGGTTCTCAGCGCTCATCCACTTCATGGCAGGGTTATTTTGCCTGCATACCGTAATTCGGTTGCTTGAAAATATTTCTCACCATGTCGATCTTTTCGGTAGCCGCCAATCTACCGGCCAGAAAGGAACGGCTGCATGGGCAAAAGCTGCGGAATATAAAGGCGCTTTGACCCAGCATAAAAAAGGAGGGCCGTTCTGGGGCCGTGCACTGGACGGCTCTCGGCCAGCGTTGTTTTTCGACTACGCTTCGAATGCCATGACGGTTGCACCAGCGGGTTCCGGTAAAGGCATTTATACCGTCGTACCCAATATCATGAGCATTCGAGGAAGCAAGATCGTTACTGATTTTAAAGGAGAATTAATTTGCCTTTGTAAATTTGCGCTGGAAAAGCGCGGCGAGCAGGTGCGTGTGCTCAATCCCGGCAATCTGTGGTCAAATGTCATCGGTCAAACAGAAAGTTACAATCCGCTCGATATGATCGCTGACGATTTAACGCGCCCCGGGGGCCTGCGCGATGTCATGGACGATCAGCGCGAGATGATGGAGCAGATATTGCCAGAGCCAGACGGTAAGGAAACCGATAACTCCTATTTTAGGGAAGGATCGAGGCGATTGATTGCTGATGCGATTCTGTTCGAGGTCATGGTCGATTTGTATGATGCCACGCTCTCATCGGTCTCGCTGCTGATCGAAAACCGTACCCGTCTGGAAGACACGGCGCGTTGGATCGCCGGAGTCGATATCGAAGGAAAACTTCACCCAAACGGGCCGCTCCCCATAGAACATACAGAATGGGCAAAGTCACACGATCCGCATGATGTCGCTGAATTCGCGAATCTGGTCAGAGCCAGAGCACGCAATCTCCTTGCATTGATGTCGGGCGGAGACAGCCGCACGTATGATTCCTTTATTACGGGGGCGCAGTTGGCTCTGGGCCCATTCGGGTTCGGACGCTTAGCATCGGCCATGGGGCGCTCGACCTTTAGTATGAATAACCTTAAGGAAGGCGACAAACCGACCACGCTATTCATCGTCGCCGATGCCAGCCGCATGGAGGCATACAAAGCGTATATTGGCTTGATACAGTGGAGTTGCATGACAGCAATGAAGCGCCACAAAAATAAAGACAGGCCTGTTTACGGCATTCTCGACGAAGCCACAAACTACCGAGTCCACGGACTGGAAAGCTTACTGACATGGGGCCGGTCTTACGGCTTGCGCCTGCATCTCATCTTTCAGGATCTGGCGGCCTTTGAGCGGGTATACGGCAAAAGTGCGCTCAATACGCTCATGAGCGAAACCGAAATCAAGCAATGCCTGCCGGGCCAGCGTTCACCCGAGACACTGGAACTGATTTCCAAAATGCTGGGCGAGCAATCGGTGCTGGCTATCGGTGCCAATCGATCCATCGAGCAACCCGGTTTAAGCGAAAACCTGAGTGAAGCAGGCCGTCCGCTCGCCACACCCGATGAAATCCGGCGTATGAAAGCAGGCATTCTGTTCGTGCGCCAGCATCGCCCGATCCTGTTTGAACCTGTCTCATACGCCGAAATCGAGCCGTGGCGCTCGCAGGTTGGAATCAATCCGTTCCACGGCAAGCCATTTCGCAAAAAAATCAAACTGCGTTTATAGGAGACAACCATGCAACCTTATTCCCCCAGAAAATTCCGTCCTTTCTCATGGCTGTCGGTGCTATTGCGAAGCATGGCTTACCTGCTGCGCCTGAGTTGAAACCGCCCGCTAGCATACCCTTCCAATGCTTCGGCCACGATACTGGCCAGCGGCTCGTTGCGCACCAGAATCTTGCCATGTCCCGGCTTTGAAGCATATTTATAGCCAATCGGCGCAAAGTGCACCCAATAGCCGTTCAGCATGCGCGCACGGCGGCGGTGGCGGGTTTGTTCGGCGTTCTTCTGCCGGTGGTGCTGCGACACACTGGCCAGCAGGTGTTCGACCAGCACGGAATCCGAGTCTTCGCCGAATTCGATGCTGGGCGAAGCCAGTTTTGCACCCACGTCAGCAATCGCGGTGCGCAGGTGGATATGCGCCTGTACTCCCCGTGCCAGCCTGCTTAGATCGTCAATAATGACCGTCAGGTTGTCTTTACGGTGCGACCTCAAGTATTTGAGCATCGCCTGCATGCCGGGCCGGTCGATCAGGGAGCCGGACTGCGAATCCTGAAACACCTCGATCACTTCCAGATTGCGGTAGCGGGCAAACTCGCGGCAGCGTGTGGCTTGTGAGGCCAGTCCGTCTCCCGCTTTCGTCTGCCGCTTGGTGGATACCCGGCAATAAATTACGGCTTTATCCATGAGGCTTGCTCCCTGTATCGTTTTGCATGTCGTCAGTCTGACTGGCTTGATTGGATGGTTGTTCTATCCTGTCTGGCTGATGATCCGTTTCGTCATTGAACACCTTGTACAGTGACGGAGGCATCACCATTTGTACCGCATCCATATCCAGATTGAGATCGACCATCGTTTTCATGA
>CAYXFV010000088.1:0-10903 GCA_964464365.1 uncultured Nitrosomonas sp.
ACGCAAAAAGGCAGACGTCCACCTCTTCTTTTCTTATCCCGAACTCAGGTTATTTTAACGTACAGGGAATCACACGATTCCAACTAAAAGAAAAACGATCTAATCCATTCTTTTTCATCATCGGAGTTAATCTATAAGATCAAAAATTTTGAGTAGTCTTGCTGCACTGCTGTTCCTGTTTTATACCCTCAATGCTGCTGCGCACCAGCCCCACTGGAGTTACGACGAACAATCGACCTGGTGGGCCGGTGAAGATACATCGCAATCGATCCCGTTACGCTACCCTTACGCGGAATGCGGTGTGGATCAGCATCAATCACCGGTTGATCTAGCTGCTGCAAAATTTAATACCAAGCCACTCAATCAACTGGCAGCTTTATACGGCACCGATACGCCGACTTTCTACAATAACGGCCACACCATACAAGTTAACACTTCAATCGATTACCCCGGCGGATTGAAAATTGGGGAAGAAAGCATACCACTGATTCAGCTTCACTTTCATGAACCCAGTGAACATGTCATCAACGGCCAGCATTTTCCAGCCGAACTGCATTTCGTGCATATTAATGAGGATGGCAGAATTGTGGTTCTCGCCGCTGCGATAGAAATCGGGAATGAAAACCCGGCGTTTCAGACTATTCTGGATAACACGCCCGATCATGAAGGCACAAAAAATACCGATTCAGACATCCAGATCGACCCTGCTGCATTGCTCCCGCAACAGGATCACAACAATCTGGAATATTTCACTTTGGCAGGCTCTCTCACCACGCCGCCGTGCAGCGAAGGTGTGCAATGGTATTTTCTGTCGGATGTGATGTCAATTTCAACCGCACAACTTGAACAACTTAAAGGCTTCTACACAAACAACGCACGCCCGGCTCAGGATTTAAATGGACGCGCCATATTGTCCAACCAATAAAATACTGAATGGCTTCGAACATTGCGCCGTAACGCTATGGCGTAATGTTCACTGCGGATGATTGGCATACCGATTCTCTGCATGTTATGACTCCGGCTTATCCGTAGAAGGTTTACGATCCGCACCGTCCGTGCTACTGGCACAAGGTTTGCCGCAACCGCCATCACACCCCAATCCCTGCCGCCCCAACCGTCCAAGTCCGCCGCAACTGCCGGCAATCGGCTTACGGCCCATCATCACACCAATCGCCATGGCGGCAATGGCAATGCCCATGACCAGAAAAGCCATCAGAAAAGTGACGGCGAAACTTTGCGTATCGTTTGACTCGAAATGGCTGGTGGCGTGTTCGGTAAAAATGCCGTCCCGATCGGCGATGAACAGCGCTTGCAGGCCAAGCCGTTCGGCCATCACCATGCCACGTTCCAAACCCAATACCAGCAAGGCAGTTGCCCAGGCATCGGCCAGCATGCAGGTTTCGGCCAGTACGGTAACCGAAGCCAGACGGCCTTCCGCCGGCCAGCCCGTCGCGGGATCGATGACATGCATGTAGCGCCGGTTATCGATCATGAAGTAGTTACGGTAATTCCCCGAAGTGGCCAGCGCGATATTATTGAGCGGCAGCACTTTCTGCACCGTACGGCCATGCGTTTGCGGCTTATCAATGCCGACCTGCCAGGGCATTTGCTGCGCATTGGTTCCGCGCGCCCGGATTTCCCCGCCGATTTCGACCATATAGTGCGCGATGCCATAATGCTCAAGCATGGCGGCGATCTGATCGACTGCGTATCCCTTGGCGATTCCGGAAAGATCGACATAGACATCGGCACGGGTTTTGCGCACAGCCGATGCGGTATCATGCAGCATAAGTTTGTCGTACCCGGTACGTTCAAGCGCTGCGGCAATTTCTGACGCATCCGGAACATGCTGTGTCCGGTCTTGCGGCCCAAATCCCCAGAGATTGACCAGCGGGCCGACGGTTATATCGAAAGCGCCCTTGCTCTGACTGCCGATTTCGAGCGCAGCCTTGAGAACGGTATAAAGCGGAGCGGAAACGGCTATCCAGTCCGTTGATTCGGAACGATTGAAACGCGACAGTTCCGATTCCGGATCATACGTGGACATGGTCTGATTAATTTCCACAAGCTGCCGCTCGATTGCCTGCTGCATTTCGTTTGCGGACGGGCTATCGAGCCCATGACGGTATTTGACAGCGTAAGCGGTGCCCATCGTGCTGCCGGTCAGATGCGATAATACCGGCGACGGTGGAGAAGATCGGCCGGAAATGACCGCAATGACCATAAAAAAGACAATCGCAGCGACGAAAATGCTGAGGATGCGCGATGGTGTCAATGGCCGGAGCATGGTCTGATCAGCGAAAAATCAACATCAACCGCCAAAATCGTCGAACAGAATATTCTCCTGTTCGACGCCCTGATCCAGCAGCATTGCAATGACCGCCTTGCTCATCATGGGCGGGCCACATAAATAATATTCGCACTCTTCCGGTGCAGGATGATTTTTCAGGTATTCGTCGTACAGCACCTGGTGAATGAAACCGGTGTAACCTTTCCAGTCGTCTTCAGGTAAGGGTTCCGACAGTGCCACATGCCATGCGAAATTTTCGCGCTCACGCGCCAGTTTGTCGAAATCCTCAACGTAGAACATTTCATTTCTGGAACGTGCGCCATACCAGAACGTTATCTTGCGTTTGCTGTCAAGGCGGCACAACTGATCAAAAATATGCGAACGCATCGGCGCCATGCCCGCGCCGCCACCGATGAAAATCATTTCGTTGCCGGTTTCGCGCGCAAAGAAGTCGCCGAACGGTCCCATGATGGTGATTTTATCACCGGGTTTGAGCGTGAATATATACGACGAACCCTGGCCGGGGGGGATGCCGTCTGTTCTGGGCGGCGGGGTGGCGATACGCACGTTCAGCGTGATGATACCGCGTTCCTCCGGGTAATTCGCCATCGAGTACGCGCGCGTGACGGCTTCCTGTGTTTCCGAGACATATTGCCAGAGATTGAAGCGATCCCAGTCCTTGCGGAAGCGTTCTTCAACGTCAAAATCCTTGAAGGAACAGTGATGTGGCGGACATACAATCTGAATATAGCCGCCCGCGCGGAAGGCGACATTTTCCCCGGCGGGAAGCTCCAGGATTAATTCCTTGATAAAGGTGGCGACGTTATGGTTGGAACGCACTATGCATTCCCATTTCCTGACACCAAAAACTTCATCGGGCACGGCAATTTTCATATCCTGCTTGACCGCCACCTGGCAGGACAGGCGATAGCCGATACGCGCATCGCGTTTATTGATATGCGCGGTTTCGGTGGGCAAAATGGCGCCGCCGCCTTCGAAAATCCTGACCCGGCACTGGCCGCAGGAACCACCGCCACCGCACGGAGAACTGACGAATAGGCCTGCGCCAGCCAGCGTGCCTAGGAGCTTTCCGCCTGTCGGCGCTTTAAGGGTACGCTGGTCGTTGACGACAATGCTGACATTACCTTGTGTCAGAAACACGGAGCGTGCGCCCAGAATCAGGACAACCAGCGCAATAATGATTGCGGTGAAGAAAAATACACCCAGGGCTATTTCCAGCATATACGCGCTTTTCTCATGTCACAGCCGGATACCGGAAAAAGCCATAAAACCCAACGCCATCAATCCCGCGCTGATGAACGTAATGCCCAGTCCCTGCAGGCCGTCGGGCACATCTGAATATTTGAGTTTTTCGCGCACCCCTGCCATAGCTGTGATCGCCAGCGCCCAGCCAAAGCCGGAACCCAGTCCGTAGGTCACACTTTCAGCAAACGTGTAATCCCGTTCCACCATGAATAGCGTACCGCCCAGAATGGCACAGTTGACAGCAATCAGTGGCAGAAAAATGCCCAATGCGTTATAGAGCGCAGGCACGAAACGATCCAGAAACATTTCGAGAATCTGCACTATTGCCGCGATGACCCCCATATAGCAGACAAAACCCAGAAAGCTGAGATCGATATGGGATAGTCCGGCCCACTCCAGTGCGCCGTCACGCAGCAGATAGCGATAAATCAGGTTATTGATCGGCACTGTCAACGCCTGGACAACGATGACCGCGATACCCAGACCCAGCGCTGTCTCGATTTTCTTTGAGATCGCCAGAAAAGTACACATCCCCAGAAAGAAAGAAAGCGCCAGGTTTTCAACAAAAACCGCGGTAATGAACAGGTTGACAAGCGTATCCATCAGGCGGTCTCGGCAGGTTTACGCATCTCCCGGATACGGAATTCAGCCTGTTCAGCCTGTGCCGTTTTCCACGAACGCACCGCCCAGATGATCAATCCGATCAGGAAGAACGCGCTCGGCGGCAGCAACAAAAAGCCATTGGGAACATACCAGCCACCGTCTCGGGCCAGCGGCAGAATGGTATACCCCAGCAGTGACCCTGATCCGAACAGTTCGCGGATCACGCCGATAACCACCAGAATAGCGCTGTACCCGAGTCCGTTGCCCAGTCCGTCGAGAAAACTGGGCCATGGCGGATTTTTCATGGCAAAAGCTTCCGCCCGCCCCATCACGATGCAATTGGTAATGATCAGGCCGACAAAAACGGATAATTCCTTACTGAGTTCATAGGCAAAAGCGCGCAGAAACTGATCAATCACGATCACCAGCGAAGCAATGATGGTCATCTGCACAATAATCCGGATATTGTCCGGGATATGATGGCGAATCAGACTGATGGCCGCACTGGAACAGGCCACGACCAATGTCAATGCAATACTCATGGTAATCGCCGTCGACAGCTGCGATGTCACCGCGAGCGCGGAGCAAATACCCAGAACCTGCAGAATGATCGGGTTATTATCAATAACCGGTGAAAACAAAACCTTGCGGACAGGATAGGCCATAGTGTCAACTCCTTTCTCTTTCTTCACGCAGGCGGGCCAGATAAGGGCCAAAACCCTCCTGCCCCAGCCAGAACTGCAATAATTGTGTCACACCCCGGGAAGTCAGTGTCGCGCCCGACAATCCGTCTACTTTATGATCACTGTCAGGTGTCGCGGTTCCCACTGTTCCCCGGATCAGCTCGATACGCGGCTCCCCGTTGTCGTCAAAAGCGATTTTTCCTTCCCACAAATCAAGCCATCTGGGGTTATCGACTTCTCCGCCGAGTCCCGGCGTTTCGCCATGCTGATAAAAACGCAGGCCTTGTATTGTCCGTATGTCTTCCTGCAGTGCGATATACCCATACAGCGTTGACCATAATCCATACCCGTAAACCGGCAGAATCAGCGTCTTGAGCCGCCCATCGTCGTCATTGACCCGGTAGACCGGCAGGTATCGGGGCTTACGCCGGATCTGCGCCAGATCCTCACTGCGCGTTAACGGAATCGTCAGATGCGCATCCTTGGCTACTTTGGCGATATCAAAATCTTCCAGATCAAAGACATCGGCCACATCACCGCTGCTGAGTTCAATCATCTCCGCTTCCACCTGCTGGTAGGCCTGCGCCACGGTAAACCCCGGCTTCATCAGTCCGGCGATCTCGACAATGATGCGTTTGCGCTCGATACTCTGATTGGCTGTCTGAATCGGTTTGAGCAATACGGCGGCACCGGCGACGATCAATGAACAGACCAGACAGACGGCGAAAGCCACCAGCAGTGTTCTGGCGCTGCTGTGTGTGACGCTGGGTGTATCGGGCTCAGCCATGACGGCGCAGCCTCCGGCGGATATTGATCTGAATCACCACGTAATCAATCAATGGCGCGAAAATATTGGCAAACAGAATGGCCAGCATGATGCCTTCCGGAAAAGCCGGATTCACCACGCGTATCAATACCGTCATGAATCCGATCAGAATACCGAAAACCCAGCGGCCTGCGGTCGTCATTGCGGCGGAAACCGGGTCGGTCGCCATGAATACCATGCCGAAAGCGAAACCGCCCAGCACCAGATGCCAGTGCCACGGCGTCGCCATCATCGGGTTGGCGTCGCTGGCCAGCGCATTGAACAGCAGCACTGTCCCCACCATGCCCAGAAAAACACCGGCGATAATACGCCAGGACGCGACTTTGGTGTAAATCAGGAAAACAGCGCCGATCAGACAAGCCAGCGTTGAAGTTTCGCCGAGTGAACCCGGCATCAGACCGATGAACGCCTGCCACCAGGTATACCCGGCAACGGTGATGGCATCCATCCCGCCCAGCACGCCCAGCCCCAGCGGCGTCGCACTTGAATAACCATCCACAGCCACCCACACCTGATCGCCGGTAATTTCCGCAGGATAGGCGAAGTACAGGAAAGCGCGGCCGACCAGCGCGGGATTGAGGAAATTCTTACCCGTACCCCCGAAAACTTCCTTGCCGATCACCACGCCGAAACTGATGCCTAATGCGACCATCCATAACGGCATGTCTGGCGGCAGCGTCAATGCAAACAGCATGGAGGTCACCAGAAAACCTTCGTTAATGTCATGTTTGCGCACAATGGCAAAGAGCATTTCCCAGAAGCCGCCGACGATTAATGTGGTCAGATAAATCGGCAGGAAATATAACAAGCCATGCACCATATTGGCCGGAATACTGCCCGGATCGAAGCCGATACCCAAGGTTTGCAGCAATACACCCCGCCAGTCATGCTTGACGATGGCAAGCTCCTGCAAGGCGAGATTGGCCTGGTAACCGGTATTGAACCAGCTCCAGAGAATGCACGGAATCAACGCAATCACGACATAGCTCATCAGACGCTTCAGGTCGACCGCATCGCGGACATGCGGAGCGGCGCGCGTGGTATCGGCGGGTGTATACAGAAAGGTATCCACCATCTCATACAGCGCATGATAATTCTCGAACCGTCCTCCCTTGGAGAACATGGGTTTTATGGATTCAAGCCAGCGGCGCATCGCGCTTCAACCTTCCTTCTCGATTTGTCTTAAATTCTCGCGCAATATCGTGCCGTAATCGTGTTTGCCGACACAGACAAACGAACACAGTGCGAGATCCTCTTCATCCAATTCGAGACACCCCAGTTTCTGGGCCATGTCTGTATCGCCGACCAGCAGGGAACGCAGTAATTGCGTCGGCAGAATATCGAGCGGCATGACTTCTTCAAAGCTGCCGGTAGGTATCATGGCGCGGGGGCTGCCATTCTGACTGGCAGTAAAATCGAATGTCTCATCACGTTTGCGGAAAAAACTCGACAACATGACATTCATTTGCGAAAACTTTCTGCGCCCGGGGTTAAGCCAGCCCAGAAATTCCCGTTCGGGCTTTTCCCGGATGACACTGATCTGCAAATGATGCCTCCCTAGATAAGCCGACCATCCGGCGGCATGGTGGCCTGACCACACCGAGCCGGAAATCACACGGTTTTCTTCGGATTCCACAAGCTCGTCTTCCAGCAGCTCATCCAGCGAAGCGCCCAGACGCGTACGCAACAGGCGCGGATACCGAACCTGCGGCCCGCCCAGCGCGACGACACGCTCGGTCCACAACCGGCCTGTGGTAAACAGTTTGCCAATTGCAATGACTTCCTGATAATTGAGATACCAGACGCTTTTACGCGCATCGACAGGCGCCAGGAAATGAATGTGCGTGCCCGCCAAGCCTGCCGGATGCGGCCCCGCGAAACTGGCCACGCACAATTGCGGTAGATTCCAGGGCAAAGGAAAATCGGCCCCGGGCGCTTTACACACCCACAGTGATCCAGACGTTAAATGCGCCAGTACATTGAGGCCATAATCAAAACATTCCGCCTCTGCCTTGATAACAAGTGCGGGATCGGCGGCAAGCGGATTGGTATCCATGGCACTAATGAAAATCGCAGCGGGCTGCGTCGCCGGGTCGGGTATTTTGCTGTAAGGCCGCGTGCGCAGCGCCGTCCACAGACCCGAAGCGAGAAGATTTTCCCTGACCTGACCGGCTGTCAGGCCGGGAAGCTGGCCGGGTGCATAAACCGCGAACGTTTCCTGCGGTTCTTCCTGTTCTTTTTGTTCTTCGTGCGGCGCAAGCTGAATGACAACGGACAAAAGTTTCCGCTGTGCACCGCGATGAATGGCGACAACCCTGCCTGCTCCGGGTGCCGTGAACAAAACATCGGGCAGTTTTCTGTGCGCGAACAATGCCTGGCCAAGTTTTACCATATCGCCTTCGCTGACGTGCAAGACCGGTTTGAGATCGATATAATCCGGCCCCAGAACGGCCACATGACGGACAGGACGCGCATTTTCGATCGTCTGATCCGCCTGGCCGCTGATCGGCAGATCAAGTCCTCGCTTAATCCTTATCAGCACATCAGAATGTCCGGATGCTTGTCTTGATATCATTCCCATCCCCAGAAAAATACAGAGATTGCCGATTATGACGATCAAACCGGCCCTGCCTACGACTCCGGCAGGCGTGCGGGATGACTTATATCTCAGGCGTATCGTAAATATAGCGTTCGAGCTGCTTGATGACAAACTGGTGCTCTGAAATGGCATCCTTTACCAGATCGCCGATCGAAAGTATGCCGATGATTTTACCTTTTTCCATGACCGGCAGATGGCGTACACGCATCTCGGTAATCAGCGCCATGCAGTCTTCATTCGTATTTTCCGCTTCCACATAAGCCACCTGTCGCGTCATGATATCTTTGACCGCCATTTCTTTGACAGGTTTGTTCAATAGATAGGATTTGCGGGAGAAATCTCTCTCGGTCAGAATGCCAACCAAATGATCATTTTTCATGACCATTAACGCCCCGACATTGTTAGCCGCCATTAATTGCATGGCATCAAAGACTGATGCTTCCGGGGTAGTAGTGATCACGGCATGTCCCTTTTCCTGCAGCAACTGTTTGGTCGTTTTCATCATCAGACTCCTCTCTATAAATTCACCAGTTTCTCGTTTAGGGTATCCGTTTTTTCACTACCAGTAAATGCATGGCACGCATTTGAAACAGCCAGGCGCACGGAATAATCAGCCTGCAACAGCTTCTGCAGTACGATGCGTACATGGATCATGGCGTATCACTTCAGGGTGGATTGCTTGTTTTTTTGCCGGAAAATTGCAACGAAAACTTCTGGGAACACCAAGGTAAGACTTTCATCAGCCGGGGCCACGAAGCGCCAGAAATGCGATGCAGGAAAAAGTCCCGATAAACTAAAAAAAACCAGCACATCTAATAAACCCGAGAAGGGCAAAGGAAAGATGAGAGCTACTAATTGATGTGCTGGTCAGCACGTTGAATCATATCAAATCAAATTAAATCGTTCCAACCATCCGGCTACGCACATTCCTGTGCGCTGGTTGGTGCGGTTATGTACTTTACTGAGAAAAAGTACGTAATGTTGAAACGGCAGTATAAACCACATTTCACCATTTGTAAATGATAATTATTATCATTTACAAAAAAATTTATCGTCTGAGTTTTTATGCCGGGGTTTGTAAACTCACCACCAATCTACGCAATAAAGGGGGTATTTTCTTGATTTTCCCAGCAGGCAGGTTGGTGGTGAATGAAATGAACCTCAACATGTTCGCGATGTGTTCGTGGCTATGTTTATGTTGGGATTCGTAAATTCATCGACCTACACAAAAGGTAACAACACGAGGATTTTTACCCGGAATATTGCCGGGCATTCGGTGTCATCAACAATCGATACTGTTGAGATCACGAATCCCAGCAATGTTTGGTTTTATCATTCAGCATATTCATATTTACCATAATGAATCCGTCAAATACCATCGCATTACGATGAACTCAGAAATAGCTGGAATGCACACTTCAAAAGCTGAAATCACGCATATTTCCAGTCACGGCATATGGTTGCTGGCCGGTGACAGAGAATTGTTCATGCCGTATACCGACTTTCCGTGGTTCAAAGATGTACCGGTTGGCAAAGTACTCATGTGACAGAACCAGCACCTGGCCATTTTTTCTGGCCAGATCTGGATGTGGATTTAGGTATCGAATCGATTGAACATTCGGAACGATTTCCATTGGTTGCAAAATCGCAGGATTAAAAGGGGTTCGAGATGAGATCGACGTACTTCTCGCCTTATAACGATATTCTTATACAGGGACTCACTTCAACGTCTCGATCAAATCAATGTCCTTTCGCAGCAAGTCATTAACCATATCGTTGACTTCAATACCTTTGGCCCTGGCTTTGACGGAAAGATAATCGAACACATCAGCGTCAAGATACACCGGCAGATTTAACTCGGCGTTTGACCGGTAAAACTTTCCACGCGCTCCCTTGGAAAAATCATATTCATCTTTCATCCGCTTTCCTTGTATTGATATTGCTCATGTTTTGTAGCTTTTCTTGCTGAAACTATGCGGATCATGGCGCCATCATCACATTCGGAAAAAGTGTGGATCACTACCAACAATTCCCCATTTTTTGCTTTACCTAATGTTACCCAACGATCTTCGGTTTCACTGTGATCTTCATCATAGAGTGTTAATTGCAGTGCATCCCGGAACACATCGGCGGCCTGTTCAAAACTAACGCCGTGCTTAATAACATTGGTTCTGGCCTTTTCAGGATCCCACTCAAAATTATATCGCATACGCTCTTCCTTGAATTACTAAAAGGGCCGTTAAACCGCAGCACAGTAGGTCAATGGAATGGACTCCTCCCGTTTTACAAGCAAAATTTGTGATGATTCCAAGGTGCAACTTCCGTATATCCGGCTTCCGGTTGGATTGTAATCCCCAAAAATAAATACGAATTATTATTAGGGTCTGTTGACATTTCACATAGGTAACCATAGATACCCACATGTCATAGCGACCATGCTTTCGTAATTTCTCTTCAGCTTGTCGTATCTTGTTGCCACCGCGCGATACTGCTTTAGCCTTGCAAAGGCATTTTCCACCAAATGCCGATATCTGTACAAACCCCAATCCATATCCGCATCCAGTAACTTGGTAATCAAACCGGGTGCCGCAGAACAATCATTGACTTCTCCACCGGTAATTTCAAACTCAACTGGC
>CAYXFV010000089.1:0-10829 GCA_964464365.1 uncultured Nitrosomonas sp.
AATCATGGCTATTATAAATTAGTACGTAATTGTATCGTTGGAACGAACTACTAGTGACTGCGCCAGTTGCGGTTCGAGTTTCTGGATGCGGCGCGCTGCGGAACGAACGATTCTGAGCAAGCCCGGCGGAGCGGCGTTGACGCCAATCGCTTTTTGTTGTTCGCTTTCCAGAATGAGCGGCGTGATCAGATCGATACGGATACCATTACTCGCAGCAAATGTATGATTGAGATTGAGCGTGAAGTTTTCGATTGATTTCTGATTGGCTGCGCACCACAACAGTGGTTGGGTACCAGGGTTGCAGACATGGATTGTGCATTGTGTGATGTAATCAATACGTTCTTCGAGACGAATTTCGCGCCAGTGTTGTAGAAGCGGGGCGATTTTATGCACGGATTGCCCGGTTTTGCCAAATAATATGATGCCGCAGTTGAGTAATGGCGTTCCGGCGTTTTTGAGCGGCTGCCAGCCGTAGGGTGGCGGCAGAATGGCATAATACTTCAGCGGGCTGTGCTGGAACATGCCCAGTTCTCTGGCGATGGACGGTTCATGGTGGCGCACCAGGTGTTCAAAAGCACCGTGAAAAACCCCGCCGAGGAACGGGAATGCCGTTCGCGGGAGTTTTGTTTGATCGTGCTGAATGGTTAGCTGAAGATTTAGCAGGAGCATGGTGGCTTTGATTTTGTTTTTTTGATTGATATGAGAAAAATGGATCACTGAAAGCATTTTATCCATCTATGGCATTTCAGTGCATCAGTTGTAATCGAATGTTATAGCGCGATTGACTGAGTTCATTTTCTGCTTCAGTGTCAATACAAATTATTCGCCCGGCAGCATCGCGTCATAAACCTTTCATGATAAAATGCCACGAAATAACCGTTTGCATGGCGTAAATTCTGTAATTTCTTTTGTTTTTATAACTATTTTTTAGAATCATTGTAGTCATTTTCATGGCGAAATCATCAAAAAGTTCTGCACTTCCCCCATCTGATCCGCCGGAAAGTTTTGAGGCGGCATCCGCCGAGCTGGAGCATATCGTTGCGGCGATGGAAGCCGGTCAGATGTCGCTCGAAGCCTCGCTTACGGCGTATAAGCGCGGTGTTGAATTATTGCAGTATTGCCAGCAGCAATTGCAGGATGCACAGCAGCAGGTGCGCATACTTGAAGCCGATATGCTGAAAAATTACACCGTATCGGATAACGCATGACGACTGATTTTCAGAGTTGGGCCGCTCAGCGTCAGGCCGCGATTGAGGCATTTCTGAATGCGCGATTGCCAGCGGTGGATTGCGTACCCGTTCGTTTGCATCAGGCGATGCGCTATTCTGTTCTGGGTGGCGGCAAGCGTGTCCGTCCGCTGCTTGCTTTTGCCGCGGGCGAGCTGAGTCAGGCGGATGACGAACGTGTAACTATCGTTGCTGCGGCTGTTGAGTTGATTCACGCTTATTCGCTGGTGCATGATGACATGCCTTGCATGGATAACGATGTATTGCGACGCGGGAAACCGACCTGCCATATTGAATTTGATGAGGCAACTGCGCTGCTGACCGGTGACAGTTTGCAAACGCTGGCGTTTGAGCTGCTCGCCGAGCGCACGTTATCCGATGACGCTGAAACGCAATTGACAATGATCAAACAGCTTGCCAGTGCTTCCGGTTCACGCGGCATGGCCGGGGGGCAGGCGTTTGATCTGGATAATGTCGGCAAGACGCTGACATTGCCCGAACTCGAGTTCATGCATATTCATAAAACCGGCGCTTTGATCAGAGCCGCGGTGATGCTCGGCGCGCATTGCAGCCATGTGCTGAACGCGGCGCAACTGGAAAAACTGGATCATTTTGCCAAATGCGTCGGGTTGGCTTTTCAGGTGGTCGACGATGTATTGGATGCGGAAGCCTCGACGGCAACGCTGGGTAAAACAGCGGGCAAGGATGCTGAAAATAACAAACCGACCTATGTCAGTATTCTGGGTATCCGCGAAGCACGCGCACTGGCGGAAAAGCTGCAATCTGATGCGGATCAGGTTCTGCATGAATTTGGCGATGCCGCGATTCGGCTGCGTCAGGTCACCGATTTCATTATCAAACGTAAGTTCTAGTTTTTATATATCGATAATCCATTTTCAGGCACTGAATGTATCCACTGTTAGATAACATCAATTATCCCGCTCAGCTTCGCAAACTGGATGTCAAGGATTTACCTGAGTTTGCCAGGCAATTACGTCATTTTCTCATCGACTCCGTTTCAAGCACCGGCGGCCATTTGTCTTCCAATCTGGGTACGGTTGAGCTGACGATTGCTTTGCACTATGTTTTTAACACGCCGTATGATCAATTGATCTGGGACGTCGGCCATCAAACCTATGCGCATAAAATACTCACCGGACGCCGCGAGGCGATGAGTAAGCTGCGCATGAAAGACGGGATATCCGGGTTTCCTAAAAGGGATGAAAGCGAATACGACGCTTTCGGCACTGCGCATTCCAGTACTTCAATCAGTGCAGCGCTGGGCATGGCGGTTGCGGCGCGGCTGGAAAAATCGGATCGCCGGGCCGTCGCCATTATCGGTGACGGCGCGATGAGTGCCGGTATGGCGTTCGAGGCATTAAACAATGCCGGTGTGATGGATGCGAATTTACTGGTCATATTAAACGACAACGATATGTCCATATCACGCCCGGTGGGTGCGCTTAATAATTATCTCGCCAAATTGATGTCGGGGCAGTTTTACGCGACTGCACGCCGTGCGGGCGAAAGAATGCTGGGTGTGGTTCCTTCGGTGCTGGAGCTGGCGAAGCGGGCTGAAGAACATGTCAAAGGCATGGTGACGCCTGAAGGTACGCTGTTTGAAGAGTTCGGTTTTAATTACATTGGCCCGATTGACGGCCATGATGTCAAGGTACTGGTCACAACATTAAAAAATATCAAGCATCTCGACGGCCCGCAATTCCTGCATGTGGTGACCCGAAAAGGAGCTGGTTACAAGGTTGCCGAGGAAGACCCGATTCTTTATCATGGTGTCAGCAAATTTGATCCGGAGCAGGGGATTGTCGCCAAGCAGGCCGGGAAGCCAGCCTATACCAAAATATTCGGGGACTGGTTGTGCGATATGGCGGCCAAGGACAAACGGCTGATCGGGATTACCCCGGCGATGCGCGAGGGCTCGGGCCTGGTGGCGTTTTCACAGGCTTATCCTGATCGTTATTTCGATGTCGGTATTGCGGAGCAGCACGCGGTTACTTTTGCCGCAGGCGCCGCATGCAACGATCTGAAGCCGGTTGTGGCGATTTATTCGACCTTTTTGCAGCGTGCGTATGATCAATTGATCCATGATGTCGCACTGCAAAATCTACCGGTCGTGTTTGCGATTGACCGTGCGGGCCTGGTGGGTGCGGACGGTCCGACACACGCGGGCAGTTTCGATCTGTCATACCTGCGATGCATTCCCAATATGACGGTAATGGCGCCTTCCGATGAGAATGAATGCCGGCAAATGCTTTATACCGCATTTAAACTGGATACGCCGACGGCAGTCAGGTATCCGCGCGGTACGGGGCCGGGCGCTGAGATTCAGCAGGAAATGACTGAATTACCCGTAGGTCGGGGCATTGTCCGTCGGCAAGGTCGTAAAATTGCTTTTCTGGCGTTTGGCAGCATGGTGTCGCCATGTCTGGCTGCGGCGGATGATCTGGATGCAACGGTTGCCGATATGCGTTTTATCAAACCGCTGGATGAGAAACTGGTCGCGGATCTGGCCGCTGAACATGATCTGCTGGTTACGGTTGAGGAAAATACCACTATGGGTGGCGCCGGAAGTGCTGTGATGGAATCGTTATGCCAGCAGAAAATACTTGCCCGAGTATTGATGCTCGGACTGCCGGATGTTTATCTGGATCATGGCGACCATGCGCAGATGCTGGCTGATTGCGGTCTGGACAAGACCGGAATCATTCAATCGGTACACAAATATCTCGAAACGGATTGACGGTATATTGAATTCATGACGCTGATTTGACGGTTATATGTTAATAGCCGGTTATGGCGTGGTAAGATCAGTATCTGCTGATTCATAAAAGAAAAGGTATATTTTCGTCATGAGTCAGAATGAATCAGATAAGTCATGAACTAAATGTATTTTTTATGGAACTAAGTTATTCGCTCGTCAAATCGCTTTCCTGATGATTTGAAAAAATAATGAATCTCATAAAACGGGATAAATAATATGAATAAAGAAATTGATTTACCCATTGCCGATGTGCAGAGTTCACCTGATACACGGCGTATCGCAATTGACAGGGTGGGGATAAAGGGGATTCGTCACCCGGTAGTGGTCGCTGATAAGGATGATGGCGTGCAGCATACGATTGCCATGTTCAATATGTATGTTAACTTGCCACATAATTTCAAAGGCACGCACATGTCTCGTTTTGTGGAGATATTAAACGGTCATGAGCGGGAAATTTCGGTGGAGTCGTTCAAAACCATACTCCAGGAAATGATCGAGAAACTGGAAAGCGATTCCGGACATATCGAAATGGCTTTTCCGTATTTTGTCGAT
Source organism: uncultured Nitrosomonas sp. (assembly GCA_964464365.1). Lineage (GTDB taxonomy): Bacteria > Pseudomonadota > Gammaproteobacteria > Burkholderiales > Nitrosomonadaceae > Nitrosomonas. The sequence continues at coordinate 4,558 of CAYXFV010000089.1, forward strand.
AAAGCGGCCCCCGTTTCCGGTGTCAGAAGTTTGCTGGATTATGAAGTGACATTTGTCGGTGAAATTAAGAGAGGGGCGTATTTCTTTACACTTAAAGTGGTGATTCCAGTCACCAGCTTATGCCCTTGTTCCAAGGAAATATCGGATTATGGCGCGCACAATCAGCGCTCGCACGTGACCATAGCCGCCCGCACCAACAGTTTCGTCTGGATAGAAGATATTATTAAAATCGCGGAAGAGAATGCTTCCTGCGAGTTGTATGGTCTATTGAAAAGGCCGGATGAAAAATACGTCACTGAAAAAGCCTACGACAATCCTAAATTTGTGGAAGATATCGTCAGAGATATTGCCGATACTTTGAATAAAGACGGTCGTATAGACGCCTATGTCGTGGAATCGGAAAATTTTGAATCGATTCATAATCACTCGGCTTATGCATTGATTCAGCACGAAAAAGTAAGAAACAGCTGATTACTGGTAGTGCTGCCTGGAAAAGTCTTTTATCCGGAACCCCAATAGCCAGAGCGTTGCGAAATAGCTGCAAATGCCGAGGATAATCGTTCCAACAAGACGGTAAACGCGATCGGCAGCAGTACCGGTTAACCAGTATGCGTCTGCACCGGCAGCAAATCCTATCGCGCCGCCCATAACGATTAAAGCGGCGAGGATCTTAAGGATAAAATTGCGCCAACCGGGTTGCGGCTGGTAAATCTGGTCGCTGCGCAGTTTGTGGTACAACAGTCCCGCATTCAGGCAGGCACCCAGTCCTATCGCCAATGCCAGACCGGCATGTTGCAGCGGTATAATAAAGACGAGATTCATCAGTTGCGTTGCAATCAGCGTAATGACCGCAATCCTCACCGGTGCCCTGATATTCTGCCTGGCATAGAATCCTGGCGCCAGTACTTTGACCAGAATCAGGCCGACCAGCCCGATACTGTAGGCAACCAGCGCATCGCGCGTCATAAAAACATCTTGCTCGGTAAATGCGCCGTAATGAAACAGCGTGGTAATCAGCGGTATCGATAATAAGGCCAGCGCCAGTGCTGCGGGCAGAGTCAGCAGTATGGTCAGCCGCAGACCCCAATCAAGCAGGCGTGAATAGGCATTACTGCTGTTATCGTTATAATGCTTTGCCAATGAAGGCAGCAACACCGTCCCTAATGCAACCCCCAGCAACCCTGCCGGAAACTCCATGAGCCGATCGGCGTAATACAGCCACGACACGCTCCCTGTAATCAATAGCGAAGCAAAGATGGTATTAATCAGCAGGCTGATCTGTCCGACCGATACGCCGAATATCGCCGGGCCCATCAGCTTGATAACGCGCCAGGCGCCTGCGTCGTTGGATTTAAGGCGTATGCGCGGGACTAATTTTAAACGCAACAGATAGGGAAACTGGAACAGCAGCTGCAGTATGCCGCCAATAAATACGGCCCAGGCAAGTGCCAGCACAGGCGGATCCACATAAGGGGTAAGCCATAATGCACAGGCGATAAATGAAACATTGAGCAATGCGGGGGTTAATGCCGGTACGTAAAATTTTCCGTAGGTGTTCAATATGCCGCCAGCGAAAGAAACCAGCGAAATAAACAGGATATAGGGGAAGGTGATGCGCAGCAATTCAACGGTTAAATTAAATTTCTCCGCGTCGCCTGAAAATCCGGGCGCACTGGCATAAATAATCCACGGCGCGGCAATGACACCGATCACTGTCACAAGACAAAGCACAAAAGCCAGCAGCGTGGCGACATGATCGATCAACTGCTGCGTTTCTTCTAAAGTGCGTTTGTTTTTATATTCGGCCAGAATGGGCACAAAAGCTTGAGAGAAAGCGCCTTCAGCAAATAAACGGCGCAGCAGGTTGGGGATTTTGAAAGCGACAAAAAATGCGTCGGTGGCCATGCCCGCCCCAAAAGTGCGTGCAATGATAACATCACGTAAAAAACCGAGAATACGGGAAACAAATGTCATGCTGCTGACCGCAGCCAGTGCTTTTAGAAGATCCAAAATGGCAATGTCGTAAAGGTAATCGGGAAGTATTATACCGGTTTGGCGTGGAAGCAAAGCACTACCATCTGCCGATATCGATCAACACGCCGTGTATTGATCGTCATGTGGAAAAACACGGTATTCTGGAATCAGGATACGGTTTGACAGGAACGGGAATATTAAAAGGTAAGTGCCAGAGAGATTGTCTCAAAGATTGTCTCAGAAACTATCCCGTTGTCAGTCTTGAGGAAAAAGCCCGCTGAGCCGTTTCCTCAAGACGATTGTTTAGATTGCTTAAGCGACGCCAGTGATTTCTATTTAATATAGCATCCGATTTTCTGTAGCAGGCCAGGTTCAGGCCAGTTCCATTGCAGGCAATATTCGGCACCAAGTCTTGGGTTGAGTATTTCTGTTTCGATCCGGGTTTCCCCTGTAATCAGCGGCGGCAGCAAGGCTTCTTCTTGACCATTCTGGATGCAATAAGCGCGTGCGGTTGATATGGCGCGGCCTTTAGGCAGCTCGACGACAAGGTGAAGCCGGCCTGTTTCATCGTCAACGGTGTGTGACAATACACCTTCTGTGCGGCCAAAAGCGTTTTTGTAGTTATATTTCAGTGTTGTTTCAATACCTTGGGTGGCTTTGGACGCTTCCGGCAGTGCCGTGCAGACCTGATATTTATTGTTGCCGTCTCTTTTTTGTTCGACAGGCAGTTGTCCATTGATGCTGAAGTTGGTAATCGCGCCAATCGGATTAATATTTTTAAACCAGTAGACGGTATTATTCACGTGACATGCGATGGTGTTTTGTTTCTGTACCACTGTTGCCTGCGCGCCACAGGTATCGCTGACGGTCAGTATTTTTTCCAGATCGCTGATACTGAAAGCGCCTTTGTTTTGTTTGATTTGTTCGGCAATCAGAACAGCGGCGAGCGCGATCAGAATGACGCCAAGCAAAGCAAAATCGCTCATCAGAATAACAATCAAACCAAATACGACAATTAGTACATTGGCATAAAAAACAAGCTGGTTACGTTTATCAAACATTCATTGCTCCTATAAGATATCTGGCTTTAGTTAAATTAGGGTTTTAGTAGGTTTTTAGGTTTTTTAGCTTTTTTAGCTTTTTTAATATTGTTTTTTTAAGGTGGTGTGGGTTTTTATCACGAAAAGTCGGTCAGCTTTTATTTGTTTGCACAAAAAGAATATAAATGATAATAGTAGTAGTGTTTTTTTGAAGGACTGAGTTTAACAGAGAGCAGCTTGCAAAAAAAGCAAGATCATGTAATGTTTCATTGTCGGAAGGAACTTACAGATACTTGGTTGTCAAAAAAATATCAATTGATTAGTAATAAATAATCATTGTGTTATTTTATCTTATTGTCGGATTGAGGATAAAAGCTTACTGACAATAGGGTGTAAAAACAGGGCGTAAATACAGATCGTATATTCATTTACGCTACTGGAAGCGTTTTAAAGTGTTTTTAACTAGCTATGGAGAAAATGATGTCAAGAAAACCGATTAAACCTGTTTCGCTCGCCGTTGGTACCGCTTTTGTTGCAACGCTTGCCGCCAGCAATGCTTCTGCTGAGGTCAATACGACCAATCCTTTTGCGATCAATGAATTATCCGGCGGATATATGCAGTTGGCCTATGGCGGCGGGAGTAAAGATAAAGAAAGTAAAGATGCTGAGAGTAAGGAAAAAGAAGGCGAAGGTAAATGTGGCAGCAATATGAAAAAAGACGGTGAAGGTAAGTGCGGCGGCAAGAAATCCGAGAAAGAAGGCAAATGTGGTGAAGGTAAGTGTGGTGGCAGTAAGTATCAAGATAAAGCGGCGGAATAAATAGCGATTTATCACTATCATGAGCGCCGGTAATTTTCCTGTTCATGGTGCCGGGCTGGGGCTGCGGCGCACGCTGATGCGTGAAGTGGCGGCCCAGCCCGGTAATACGGTAGATTTCTGGGAAATCGCACCGGAAAACTGGATCGGCGTAGGCGGTTTTTATGGCAAAAAACTGCGTCAATTCACCGAACAATATCCTTTTATCTGTCATGGTCTGTCTCTGTCTATCGGTGGTCCGGCCCCACTGGACGAGGCTTTCCTGCACCGGCTTAAACGCTTCCTGAAAACGCATCAGATACGCTGCTATAGCGAGCATTTGAGTTATTGCAGCGACGACAGTCACCTCTATGATCTATTGCCGATCCCATTTACTGAAGAGGCGGTTCAGTATGTTGCCGGTCGCATCAGGCACGTTCAGGATGTGCTCGGTCAGCGTATCGCACTGGAAAATGTTTCTTACTATGCTGCGCCAGGTCAGCAAATGGCAGAAATCGATTTTCTGAAAGCGGTGCTCGAAGCAGCGGATTGCGATTTACTGCTCGATGTAAACAATGTCTATGTCAACAGCATCAATCATCGCTACGATGCCGCTGCATTTCTGCAGCAGATACCGGCCCGGCGCATTCGCTATATTCATATTGCAGGACACCATAACGAAGCGGAAGATCTGATCGTCGATACGCATGGTGCTGATGTTATCGATCCGGTCTGGGCACTGCTGGAAAAAACATATCAGTTTTTTGGTGTTATTCCGACATTGCTGGAGCGTGATTTTAATATTCCGGCATTCGAAAAGCTCGAGCAGGAAGTAAAACAGATTCAACATATTCAATCAAAATGGCGGCAAGCACAGCCAGTCAATGAGCACCACATACAACACGCCTGATCGCCCGGATTTTGTGCGGCTGCAATATGCGTTTGCCGCGCATGTCCGTGATCCTGAGCGTAATCCATGCCCCGGAGACATCGAAGCCCGGCGCATGAAGATTTATTGCGAATTGTTCTACAACAATGTCGAAGGCTTTATGGCCGATACCTACCCGGTTTTACACAGCATCATACCGGATCAGCGCTGGCATGCCATGATTCGTGATTATTACGCAAGGCATCAGTCACATACCCCGTTATTTCCTGAAATGCCGCGTGAATTCCTTAAATACCTTGAGCATGAATGCGCGCCCGAACCGGACGATCCGCCGTTTATGCTGGAATTGGCGCATTATGAATGGGTCGAATTGGCGTTATCGATTCTGGATGAAAAAATTGATGACAAAACATTTGCAATTCCAACCAATAGCGGTGATCTGTTGACCGGTGTTCCCGTCGCGTCCCCGCTGGCATGGGTACTCGGTTATCATTTTCCGGTACATAAGATCAGCGTCGATTTTCAGCCACAGACACCGGGCAATCCGATCACTTATCTGATCGTATATCGCGATGCCAGCGATAAAATCCACTTTATGGAAGCCAATCCGGTGACTGCACGGCTGCTTCAATTGATCATTAATAATACGGGGCCTGATTGCCGGAGTGGAAAGGCTTTGCTGGAACAAATCGCGGCAGAACTGAATCATGCGCAACATGATGCCGTGATCGAAGGCGGGCGTGCAATACTTCACGATTTTATGGCGCGAACCATTCTGCTGGGAATCAAGACGGGTGGTGTCCCGGATAGCGGGGGAGAAGGATAAATCAAGTCACCCGCTCAAAAGGCAAAACCGCTTAAACCAACGGTAGGATGTATTCAAGCCCGGATTGCGATAAACCGGTAAAGTCTATATTTTCCAGATTAAGCGCTGTTTCAGCAGCAAATAGTCCGATTGACGCAACAGAATGAATACCGCTGTCGAGCAGATCAACGAAATAAGCTTCATCAGCAGCAGAAGGCGGCGCACCAACGACATTTCCGTACAGCAGGCCAACCACAGCGGCATGGTTTGAGGCTTCTTTACCCAGTGCGGCCTGAATGGCCCGTTGCATTAAGGCTTCATCACTCGTGCCGTTGTCGAGCAGATTTAATCCGATACCGGTTAATTGTGTGTCTGCAACAGCATCCGCACCGAACACTGCGCCAATAACCTTTGCCGTCATGCCTGCGTTCCCGTCGAGATCCAGTGCGAGTAAAGTATCTGAGAACTGGATACGCTCGATATCAATGAGTGTATCCATGCCGTCCGGGAGGCCATCGCGCGCGTAAACCGTCCACCGGTTATCCGAGTGTTGTCGAACGTCATAATTCGCCGAATGACCGACGTAGATAACCGTGTCGATCGAGCCATGACCGATCAATGTATCGTTGCCGCCAGAGCCGGTCAGGATATCTCTTCCTGCGCCGCCAGCGATAATTTCATCCGTGCTGTGATCAACGGTAAAAGGCGTCTGGAAAGGCTATGTAACAATTAATTGTTGAATTGATTGTCCAATGTGCATTGAGCTATA
>CAYXFV010000090.1:0-10589 GCA_964464365.1 uncultured Nitrosomonas sp.
GACCAAGATCAATTGTTTAGCCGAAGATTGAGGGCTTATCCCGAACTCAGGTTAGGAATAGAGTGAAATGAAGAATAGAAAAAACAGAAGCCCCCCGCATATGCCGTCAGACCATTATCTTGAACCACAAGGTTCAAGGTGGTTGTTTCCCGGATCCATCAGGCACGTCTTCAATGAAGTCGCGCACAACTGTTTCACTTTAGTCAACAACCTGGTTTGATGATTGGTTCAAAGAATTTAGGTCTTGAACGTACACGGCAGGGAGCAATTCTTAATATAAATGCGCTATCTTTCTCTTCTCAGGATGATATGGATCAATGCAGCATCATTCGGTATTTTTGTTTAATACGGTATTAATTTTTCTTCGTATGTCTGTAATTCTACGCTTAATGTCATCAATGTCAAAACTGTTTGCTCGGCGTAAATCGAGCAATTCGTGTGTGATTCCCAGTGCTGCGGCGATGATTATTCGTTCTGAATCGACTATTTTTCCGTCATTCTTGATTTCCTGAATTTTACTGTTCAGGAATTCGGCAGCTTTCAGAATTTCCTCGCGTTCATCATCCGGACAGCTAATACTGAACTCTCTGCCCATGATATCGATGATTAATACATTTTCATTGTTCATGATCGGGTAAATGCTTTAAAAGATTCTCTAAACGACTGGAAGCAATATGTATTTTTTCAATCAGCTGTTCATTTCTTGCGCTTGTTCCGGCAAGCTGCTGGCGTAATCGGATATTCTCATCACGGATCTCCTGATATAAAGTGACTAGCCGGCTGACTTCTTCTTCGAGCATTTTGAGATCTGAATCCATAGATATCCGGCGGCTTATGGAAAATCTTAGAATTATGGCGTAATCAAGGTTAACTGGTTTGCTGTTTTTTTATAGCCTATTGTGTGTGCCATCGCAAAAAGGAGAGTTACCTGTTTTTTTACAGGTACATAGCCAGGCAGATTTGCTGGTATCGACAGAGAAAGCCCGCGGCGTAAATTCTGTGCCTTTATGTGAGCCATCGCAAAAAGGTTGCGATTGGCTGCGTCCGCAGGTACACCAATAATATTGCTTTTCAGCCGTTAATTGCACTTCAATGGGTGAAAATTTCTTATTGGTTGAGCTCATGATTTTCCTCCGGTTTGATTCCTGTCAACATGCAGCAGTATTAATTGAATAATCTTATGGCATTCTGGCTGCCAGGAAGAATGCTGTGTTTCTTCATTCTTAACTGGATATTGATCAGTTGTTGTTTACTCCTTGCCAGCCCATTTTCACTGAGCGGTACGCGATTGTCATCAACCATGATCCCGCCAAGCGTGTTGGAGAATGCTTTGGCAAGATTCGTCATTTGATCAAAAACTTTCTCACCGTTTGCCACTCTGGGCACATCCAGCAGAAATGTTATGCCATGTGTGGTTATTGTTCTTATATTATCGGGGATAAAAGATTCCGGTTCGTAGTTGGTCAGCGTGAACAGGATATGATTTTCATCGTTCCGGTATTTGAATACACCATCGGATTCAAGTTTGAAACCGGATGCCTCGGCCAGTCCTCTGATTTTTGTTCCTACAAATGCGCCTTCATCCTTGCTGATGATATTAACGCCGATCATGACATCGACATCGGCGCAGAATTTATCCAGCCTTATCGCCTGCTCATAGGATGGCACGATATCCGGACATTCCGTTTGCGCATCGATTTGCTTGGCAAAATCCTGAACGGTGTCGCGAAAAATAGATAAATCAATTTCTCTGATCGGACCCGCACGATCCGCAAGCAATAAACATCCCTTCAAATTGATAAAACCCGAATGATCGGCTGACTTCATGTTGATTTCTTCCCATCGGTCGTTCGCACTTTTTTGTCCGAACCAGCTTAACGGTTTATCGAAATCAAATTTTCGATGCAGCAATTCGTTGAGTTCGTGTTCAGGTATGACGGCGTTGGCGTAGATATTGACGATATAGTTCGAATGACCGCCAAATCCATCGACAATGGAATGAGGTTCATTGGTTGCGGGTGCTGGCTCCTCATCGTCGATAAGGTTGTTGTATTGATCCTGTTTTTCCTGAGCTTCATTTAAATTCTCAGAAAATCCCACGCCCGTTTTTTTTATAAAATCATTCTGGAATGGTTTTCCAGTATAAAAGCTTTTATCCAACTGCGGTTCAATCCTTTCATGGATTTTGTCACGACCGCCTTTGGAGGAGGCGTTGCCTGTTCTCTCCAGCAAGACATCCTCATATTTCTGATTCAACGTGGATTCTATTTTCCGGCGATAACGCAATTGCTGCGTCCAATTAAAGATCGCAACGCCGATAATGATAATGATACCGATGATGATTAAACTAACTTGCAAGTCACTCATGCTCAATATACCTATGCTATTGTCCTATTCTTTAATCTTTCCGCAGTCTTCATACTTTAAGTTACGATGTTACAGTATCTTTTGTTTTTTCAGAATCCAACATACCCGCAATATTTACAGCAACGACCCGGGAAACGCCTTGTTCCTGCATCGTGATGCCAATTAACTGCTGCGCTGTTTCCATCGTAATTTTATTATGACTGATAAACAAAAATTGTGTTTGTTTTGATAATTTTTTTACTAATTCGCAAAAACGTGCAGTATTGCTGTCGTCGAGTGGTGCATCGACTTCATCCAGCATACAGAATGGCGCCGGATTCAGACGAAATAGCGAAAAAATCAGAGCCAATGCCGTCAGCGCTTTTTCGCCTCCTGATAATAAATGAATGGAGTTATTCTTTTTGCCGGGTGGTTGCGCGGTCAGCATGATACCCGCATCGAGTATCTTATCATCACTGAGTACGAGTGCTGCCTTTCCACCGGAGAAAATAAGCGGAAAAAGTTCTTGCAGGTGGGTATTGACCGTATCAAAAGTTTTTCTCAGCAACTTCCTGGTTTCCTGATCAATCTGCTCAATCGCTGTCTGTAGAATGGCTGTGGCTTCTCGTAAATCCTGGATTTGAATATCCAGATGGCCTTCGCGCGAGCGGACGGTTTCGAGTTCATCCAGTGCAGCGAGATTGACAGCCCCCAATGCGGTGATGGACTGATGTAATCGCTTGATGTCGGCTTGCCATGCGCTATTGGTTTTGCTGTTCATCAATGGTAACAGGCTTTCCTCATCAGCAGATGCTTCGTGCAGTTCCTCATTGTATCTTTCTTCCGACAAACCGGATGCCTGTTTTTTGAGCTGTAATTGAGTGATGGCGTTGCGTAGTTTGGTTTGCCGGTGTTCCATTGACATGGATAGTTCCTCAATTTCCCGAATACGCTGCCTTGTCTGGTCGAGTATATTGCGGTGCTCGGCAACAGATACCTCCAGTTCTTCACACCGCAGTGAACACGTTTCCAATTGTATATTGAGTATCGAGTCGTCCTGGTTTTCGGCCTCGGTATTTAAAGCTGTGCGGGCATGTAACAGTCGTTCTTTATCTTCTTCGATTGATATGAATAACTTCTCTAAATCATTGATTTTATTTTGACAGATTTTTTCATTAAATGAAGCCTCCTGGGCGGTCTTTAATGCCGTCTGTATGAGCAGGCGCTGGTCGCCGAGTGCGTGTGAAGCGGTTTCCGTTGCATTCTTTGCGCTGCGTAGTTGTTCCTTGATTGTATCGATCTGGACGCGGAGTTCTGCAGCATTATGCTCGGCATCTGCTTTTTGCTGGTTTTCTTTGTCGAGTTGCAGATGGATTTCATTTAATTCTGTTGTGACCTGGACTTTGCGCTGTTCCATTTGAATGTTGATCTGCAGGCGTTTTGCCTGCTCGATTTGCAGCGTGTGCCGGTGTTGCGTGAATTGTTGCTGTTCGCGGTGAAGGGATTGGATGGATTGCCGCAGTGCTTCATGTTGTGCGACGCTGTCCGCCAGGATTGCCTGCTGCACGGTGAGCGTTTCTTCACGGCCGGTAATTTCGGATTGGATGCGATTCAGTTCGCGTTGTCTCGATAGAACACCGTGGAGATGAGAGTCCGGTGAGTGAAAAAAGACGCTGCGCCGGGTAATGAGATGGCCCTCGCGCGTTACCCACTGTTCATCAGGCGCCAGTTGATGACGCTGCTGTAAGCCGGAATTGATGCTGTCGACGACATAAGTTTTATCAAGCCAATGTTGCAGTAATGAAAACAGGTATTCGTCATTGCAGGTCAAAAAGGTGAAGAGTGTTTTCCGATCGGCGTGGGAAAGGGCGACTGAAATTCCGGGTTCCTGGGTTTTGTTATGATGGGTGTTGTCTTGGTCTTTGATGGAGGGCAATTCAAAAATGGATAATTTACCGAGCGGTAAATCATTTTGCCAATCCAGGATTGTTTCCAATCGTGAAAATGCAAGACTGTTCAGGCGTTCCTGCAGAATGGATTCGAGCGCGTTTTCCCATTCCTTTTCAATCTGGATGTGGTGCCATAATCGTTTTTCCGAATCCAGATGATGTTTGCGCAACCAATGGCCTAGTGCATCGGCATCGCTGTTTTTGATTTTTTGCTGAAGATGATGCAGCGCGTTAAATTGTGCCTGTAAGTTCGCTATCGCTTTTTGTGTTTCGTGTACCTGTGCTGTTGCGGTTTCTTTTTGCTGGTTTGTTTCGGAGAATGCCGATTCCGATGTTGCCAGAGTTTCTTCCGTTGCGTGTAATTGGTTTTCGATGTGTGTGAGTTGTGTTTGAAGCTCGGTGAGCTGATGATGGTCTATATCGGATAGCGTGCTGTATTCATGCTTCAGACGGCTGATACGTGCTTCCAGCTGTTGTATGGTTTTGCTGCTATGCTGAATATGCGTTAGCGTCAGGTTTATAGCTTGCTCTGTCTGGGTAAAATGATCTCGCAGATGTTCATATGCTGTCTGATACTGATCAAAAATGGCTTCAAACTCAGGTAATTTTTCAGATTCAATGCGATGTTTTTGCAAACTGGCTTCATGCTCAGCCAGTGCATGTCCTTTTTCTTTTTGCCAATGCGTTAACTGATTGGTAGTGGATTCCCGGTGATGTTGATTGGCAGCTAATTGTTTGTCGATATCCGCGAGTTGCTGCGCCAGCCGGGTTTTATTTTTCTGGAATTGGGCGATTTCCTGTTCAATCCGCGCTTTTTCTGCATTTACACCGTATAACTGTCCTTGTATTTCATGGAGCTGTTCGTTCAGATCATGCTCTTGAGCGCGTAAATTCTCGCGCGTATATCGGCTCTGATGTAATTGCTCAGCCTCAACGGCGAGTAACTGCTCGCTCTGTGTGATTTCTTCTTCTGCGGCAAGGCGTTGCTTTGTTGATTCATCGCGTTGCTGTAGCCATAGTATTTGTTGGGCGTTTTGCAGCTGCTGATTGAGTGTAATGTATTTCTGGGCGGTATCGGCTTGAATTTCAAGATGCGCTATCTGCTTCTTCAGTTCGGTTGCAATATCTTCAATGCGAAGCAGATTTTTATATGTATCGTTTAATCGTAATTCAGTTTCGTGCCTTCTTTCCCTGTATTTTGAAATGCCGGCGGCTTCCTCAAGAAACATTTTCAATTCTTGCGGCTTCGCTTCAATGATGCGGGATATCATGCCTTGCTCAATAATGGCATAGCCGCGTCCGCCAACACCCGTGCCTAGAAAAAGATCGGCGATATCGCGCCGTCTGACATGTATGTTATTGATGTAGTAATTCGAGTTGCCTTCCCGCTGGATAACGCGTTTGATGGCTATTTCCGCATAGCTTGACCATTGGCCATTGGAAGACCCCTGGTTATTGTCAAAAATCAGCTCAACGCTTGCGCGTCCTACTGGATTGCGGTGGGCTGAGCCACCGAAAATAACATCCTGTATGGAATCTCCCCGCAATGCTGACGCTTTGGATTCGCCAAGTACCCAGCGCACGGCATCAATAATATTGGATTTTCCGCATCCATTAGGGCCAACAATGCCGATTAAATCGCTGGTGATCGGAATAACAGTGGGCTCGACAAATGATTTAAAGCCGGAGAGTTTAATTGTGGTCAGGCGCAATTTTTATGAGTACGAGATGCGGTTATAATGTGGCAATCGAATCGGCCATGTGTTGCAGACTGTTCAGCAATGGCCGCGTTTATTATTGTAACTGAATTAACCATTAAGAGAGTGCAGTATGTCAACTGAGCCCAGCAAGGAACTTGAAACATTTCCCAATCCCTTTGTTAACAGAGATTATCAGATTCACATGGAAATTCCGGAGTTTACATGTGTTTGCCCGAAAACAGGCCAACCAGATTTTGCCAGCTTGATATTGGATTATATTCCCGATAAAAAATGTGTCGAATTAAAAAGCTTGAAGCTGTATATCTGGTCTTACCGTGATCAAGGTGTTTTTCATGAAGCTGTAACCAATCAGATACTGGAAGATCTTGTAGCCGCGATGAAACCACGCTATATACGATTAACGGCACGGTTTTTTGTACGCGGTGGGATTTTTACCAATGTTACCGTTGATCATCGCAAATCAGGCTGGAAAGCAAAGCCGATCGTTTCATTACATCAGTTTGATGAGCAATCCAATTTTAAAAGATAAATTGCGTGATGAAATAATAGCCATGAGATTGTAATCCCCAAAAAAGAAAAAGCACTTAGCTAAAATAACTAAGTGCTTGATTTTATGGTGCAGAAAACTGGAGATCTCTCGAACCAGATTTTCTCTGTTTTACAAGAGTGGAACGAAAATCTGAAGGGTATGCCGCTGGATAATTACCCGTAGCCCTGACCGTAAATTAACCCACAGATACACTCCTGACAGCGGTACGCCGATCAACTGGCATACCGCTGTTTTCTATTCATCAATCCTTTTTACCGTTTGTGTCCCCCCTGTTTCCCGATGAACGGGGGGAGGGTGTGTATCGTTCAAGCAAAGGAGTAATTGATGTCCGAACAGACCACAAAACATGCTTCCCCCTTCTGCCTGCGTTTGACACCGGAAGAACGCGCTTTGCTTGAGCGTGAAGCTGCCGGATTGTCGCTCGGCGAATATGTCCGCCAGCGCGTTTTCGATGAAGACCGCGCCAGGCGACGCACCCGTAACAAACACCCGGTCAAGGATCACCGGCTTTTAAGTCAACTGCTGGGCGAACTGGGCCGCTCGCGGTTGGCCAATAACCTCAATCAACTGGCCAGGGCCGCTAATAGCGGCCTCTTGATCCTCACCCCGGAAGTCAAAACGGCGCTCCTGAACGCCTGCGCCGATATCCGCCATATCCGCGAAGCCCTCATGAAATCCCTCGGACTGGACAGGTAGCGCATGATCATCATCGCCTCCCAGCGCGGCGGTGCAGCCAGGCTGGCTGTGCACCTGCTGAATGACCGGGATAACGATCATGTCGAACTGTTTGAGATCAGCGGCTTTATGGCCGAAACACTACCCGATGCCTTGCAGGAAATCCATGCCCAAGCGATGGGTACGCGCTGTAACCAGTATCTGTTTTCCGTCAGCCTCAATCCGCCGGAAACGGAGAAAGCCGGAACGGATGTTTTTGAACAGGCGATCAGCCGTATTGAAGAACGTATGCGCTTGCAGGATCAGCCGCGTGTGATCGTCTTCCATGAAAAAGAAGGCAGACGCCATGCGCACTGCGTCTGGTCGCGTATCGACACCCAAGAGATGAAAGCGGTCAACCTGCCGTTTTACAAAAGCAGGCTCATGGAAATTTCCAAAGAGATTTACCTGGAACAGGGCTGGAAACTGCCTGCCGGACTGATCGAGCACAGTCGACGCAATCCGCTCAATTTCACACGGGCGCAGTGGGAACAGGCCAAACGGTTGGATGACGATCCGAGACTGATCAAGACCGTCCTCAAAGATTGCTGGGCGAGATCGGATAATAAACCAGCCTTTCAGAATGCACTGGAACAGAGCGGTTATACGCTTGCCCAAGGTGACCGGCGCGGATTTGTCGCCGTGGACTGGCGTGGGGAAGTCTATTCCCTGTCGAAATGGCTGGATGTCAAAACCAAAGACCTTAAAGCGCGGCTTGGCGATCCCGTACAGCTCCCAACCATTGCCGAAACCATCGCAAAAACCGATAAACGGCTCGTGGAGCGGATGCAAAGCTTCACCACAGACATCCGGCAAAAAAGCCGCGCTCGTATGGAACCGTTACTGGGGCAAAAATCAAGGATGAAAATCCGGCACCGGGATGAACGGCAAAATCTTGCAACGACACAAAAGCAGCGCTGGCAACAGGAGAGTCAAGACCGACAGGCCCGGTTGAACACAGGTATCCGGGGCCTGTGGGATCGCCTGACCGGACAGCACAATCGCACCAAAGATCAAAATGAACGTGAAGCCTGGCAAACGCTGGTGCGTGATAAACAGCAACGGGATAGACTGATTCAGCGTCAACTCGATGAACGCCAGGCGCTGCAACGGAATATCAGGCGTGTCCGCCATGAACGGAACAAAGCAATCGAACACCTGAAAACCATGATGTTTTCGGCATTGCCACCGGAAATGAAAGCCCGGCTTCAGGAACAATTCGAACAACGGCAATCACGGCAAAACACCCCGTCATATCGGCCCGGCCAGGATTACGACCTGTCGATGTAAATTCTATTACCGCCACTCTCAAACAGAAAGACGAACCCATGAAGAAAACGTTCTTCCGAAAGAAGAAACGGATACCGCTGTTTCTTGTGCCCAAAGTGCGCAAGCGCCATGTGCCGCACATTTACAAAGACCATGAAACGGCATGGAAGCTTTTTGCCGAAGGAGCGCTCAGGAACAAGATATTCCATGATGCAGTGATAAGCCGGGGAAACAAGTGCCTGGCTTGTGCGAAGGCGCTTCTACCCAGCAAGACAAAATATCCGCATATCGAAAAACATCATCACTGCTATTTACGGCTGTGTACCGGCAATATCCTGCCGGACGATTCAGACGATATTTACCGGGAGGCCGGAAACGGAGAATTTCCGTATGTACCCGATTGCAGGCAATGTAAGGCCGATACCCCTGAATATTTTGAAGGATGCATCAAAAAAATATTCCCTGTTCACAGCACGTGTCATGATCATATTCATGAGGTGGAGAAAGTGCTGTTTGACAAGCTTGGTAAAAAATTACGGAGGGATTTTGCTTCATCTTAATCCCGGCATGGGTAAATGGGTATAGTGCACAGGATGGAAGATTATGGCTACGATTAACCGTTTATTAACTCGCTCCTGTTAATGTAAAAAGGCTATTTTGTGTGTGTACTGCACACTGTACATAACTCAACATTAACGGGAGGCAGGGACATTGGGGCGTGATGTGCCTGAGATTTCATTGACAGAGGTTCAGAATAACGATGTTATTCTGAACCTTCGGTATGCGGTAGCATACCGCGCCATTCCGGCAATGCGGCTTCTTGTCGGGGCCGCCGATGGTTAAGCCGACCGATGCGGAGTTGCTGGTTTCCGGCGGATTGACGAATACCTTCCTTCATTGCGATACCTGTTTGTCCGACGCAGATTTCAACCGTCTGCGGCATAAAGCATCCATCGAAAATGAACACTTCATTCTGTACGGCCAGCTTAGCGGTTCCATCGCCGGTATGATCGAGCTTGGCCCTGTAGCCAGCAGAAGCCAGTCCAGACAGGCCGAAGAACATAAAACCAGAGAACGACGGACAGCCCGGTTCGTTGAATGGATCGAGCAAGTCCGTGTTTCCATCGAACGGATGGAAGCCGACGTCAAGCGGCTCGTCGCATCGTTCGAAAAACGCGATGGCGATGCATGGCGGGAAAAGCTCGCGCTCGACATTCTGGGCGCAGACGATATTCCGCAGCAGGAAGCCGATGAAAGCATTACGGCCTACCGCAAGCGGCTGGAACAGCACCTCATCGACGAAATGCTCAACCCGGACGGCACGATCAAGGACAAATACAAAAACGATCCGAAATACGGCGACTACGCGGAATGGGCGCAGAAACAATTCCACCTGAATAGTGCCAAAGCGGCTGTCGCGGAACTGGATGATGACAATACCAGCCCGCAACACAAGGAACAGATCCTCGATGAAATGAAACAGCGTGGCTATATCGAGGAAATGACCTTTGCGGATCGCACGACTCAAAGCAAAAACACACAATCTTCTGTGCGCGATATCCATGATGATTTCGAAGATAAAGCAACACAGCGGATAATTTCAACGGATGCAGCCTTGAAGTTTATGTCATGAGCTACTGGAAAACCGGATTCGTATTGGCTGCCCGTCTGGCGATACCAGCAACCTGTTCGCGCACGTTATCAATAAAAAATAACCCTTCCGTACCGCCGCGAACATGAAATGCGATGCCAGCGGCAGGCGTATCGTTTTGCTCAAAGAAAAACTTGATATGCGTCATACCATGTTTTGCGAAATCACGAGTAAGAACGGTTTTGATCTGGTCATCCGTAACGCCCGACTGGGTTCCCATACGGACAGAAATCCCTACTCCGTTCGGATTATTTTCTGACCACTCACTTCCTGCCGCTCTTACACACGGCTGTTTCCAGCAGGTAATATAGTCTTCCTTGGCCGATAGCAACGCATCCTGCGCAAATGCAGCACCGCCAAGAACCACGAACAGAACACTCAGAATCACA
>CAYXFV010000091.1:0-10340 GCA_964464365.1 uncultured Nitrosomonas sp.
TACGCAAAAAGGCAGACGTCCACCTCTTCTTTTCTTATCCCGAACTCAGGTTATTACTACCGCCGCAGAGGAACCCGGGCGTGGATTTCGGGTGTGACGCGTATCGGTGCCTGGTTACTCGGGACCGTCGGATTGCTGCTGCCGTTGCTCGCAGGAACTGACGCACCTATGTTCAAGGACTGGGGACAATACGGATACGCGTTTCTTGCTGCGGCGGCAAGCTATCTCGCGACCAACTCTCTATTCGGCGGCACGGAAGGGCATATCCGGTTTTTTTCGACGCAACTTGAACTCGAAAGGCTGATCACTGCATCCCGTATTGAATGGTGCAAGTATCTGGCGGGGCCGTATGAGACCGATGACGACCTTGCCGAAGGGTTCGCCATCATTCTTGGTTATGCCAACGCACTGCATGCCGCCACAATCACCGAGACAAGCCGCTGGGGCGAAACGCTCTTAGCCGAGCTCGCGAAGTTTCAGAAATCAATCGGGGCGAAGGACAGCACGTCCAGCAAAGAAAAATGACCCGATTACCCTCTTCAAGAAACAGAGTGCTAACTCCTACGGGCATTTTCTTTCTCCGCACTGCATTCGCATTCAATGGATGATGCGTGATTACAATTTAGTCATCCAATAATCGCCGGTTTTTTCTGCAATTCAGCCGATAAAGCATTAACCAAACCCCGGCCAGTAATGGCTGTCAGGTAAAGGCCGTTTGCCGAAAATCGCCTGCCCCACGCGCACGACGGTTGCGCCTTCTTCGATTGCCAGTTCGAAGTCGCCGGACATGCCCATGGACAGTTCGTTAAACGACAAACTTGCCGGTGCACTCTGGCGCAGCCGCGCCTGCAGTTCGCGCATTCTGACAAAGCAGGCGCGCACGCGTTCATGGTCGGTTGAGAAAATCGCCAGCGTCATCAGTCCTTTAATCCGGAGTGAAGAATAATCCGGCAGTTGCCTGACGAAATCTTCCACTTCTTCCGGCGGCAGGCCGAATTTGCTGGTTTCACCCGAGCTGTTGACCTGCACGTAAACATCCATGCCACGGCCTACGGCTTGCAGGCGTTTGTCGAGTTCCGCGGCGACTTTAAGGCTGTCGAGCGCCTGGAATTCATGCGCGAAACGGGTCATATATTTCACCTTGTTGGTTTGCAGGTGGCCGATGATGCACCATTTAATCGCCAGATCATTCATCAGCTCGGACTTCTCGCGTGCTTCCTGGATCTTGTTTTCCCCCATTTCCTCGCATCCGGCGGCAAAAGCGATGCGCAGCCGTTCCGCCGGTACGGTTTTGGTCACCGGCAGCAGGCGCACGGACGACGGATCGCGCCCGACTTTGGCGCAGGCATCGGCTATTTTCTGCTGTATCGTTGCCAGATTGGTTTTAATTTCGTTGAATTGCTGTTCTGCCGATGCTGTCGCTGCTTCCAATTTGCTCTCCTAAACGCGTTGTGTTGCCTGATGAAAAACCATTTTCCAGAAATCGTCGTGCCGCTGCCAGACGGAACTCCGTATCGATCCCCGATATGCTTTCTGTTCGTTATCATTCTTACCGGTTGCTTGCACCGGATCATGCCTGACCGCACGGTAAATCGCTATGACCATGTCATTCGATAAGGATTTGATGCGAAAATCCACCAGTGACCATTGCTGCGCGCTGTCCTTATTCAGCAGCCATGCCACTACTTCCTGCCGGGAATGCACCTGGCCGTCACTGCCGATTTCTTCAAATCCACTGTCCAACAGTTCATCGATGACCGTTGGATTGTCACGCATATCCGTATGCAACAGCTTCAATTCCAGCTGCATGATCTGCGCGGCAAGCGGTTCCATAAGGTGCCGGACGGTTGTTACTTGACGCGCATGCCGGGCTGCGCGCCGGTGTCGGGATTGAGAATGAACAATTCCTTGCCGCCGCTGCCAGCGGCGAGCACCATGCCTTCCGACAGGCCGAATTTCATCTGACGCGGTGCCAGATTGGCGACCATGATGGTCATACGCCCTTTCAGTTGTTCCGGATCGTAAGCCGATTTAATGCCGGCAAATACCGTGCGCTGTTCGCTGCCGATATTGAGTGTCAGCTTCAACAGCTTTTCCGCGCCTTCGACATGCTCGGCATTGACGATTTCCGCCACGCGCAAATCGATTTTGCTGAAATCGTCAATCGTTATGGTTTCGTCAATGGGTGTAATGGTTTCTGGCTTGTCATCCACTACGGCTTTGGCCGTGGTTGCCGCGCCGGATTGCTCAGCCGAAAGGCTTTGTTTGTTCGCGGCCACGAGTGCGTCGATCTGTTTGCTGTCGATGCGTGTCAACAGGTGCTGGTACGCATGAATCGTATGCCCGGCGGGCAGCAGCAATTGCGATACCGGCTCGTTCGCAGCAAGACACGGCCAGGTCAGTTTGCTGCAATTCAAGAAGCACTCCACCTGCCGGATGGTTTCCGGCAGAATCGGTTTCAGATAACGCGCGAGCAGATAGAAAAGCTGAATGCCCAGGCTGCAAATGCGTTGCAGATCGGCATCCCTGCCTGGCGCTTTGGCGATTTCCCACGGCGCCATTTCGTGAATCATCTCGTTGGCTTCATCGGCAAACTTCATGATCAGGCGTACCGCAAGCGAGAAATCGCGTGCTTCAAATGCCTGTTCAATGGCATCCGGCCGCCAGCTTACAAACCGTTCATCAACGATGCATTGCAAAACCCGGTAGTCCTTGCCGTCGGCCAGCCTACCGTCAAAACGTTTGGTGATAAATCCGGCGCAACGGCTGGCGATATTGATGAATTTGCCGACCAGATCGGAATTCACGCGCGCGACAAAATCGTCCAGATTCAGGTCGATGTCCTCCATGCTGCCGTTCAGTTTCGCCGCGTAGTAATAACGCAGCCACTCCGGATTCAGGCCCTGCTTCAGATAACTGTGCGCCGTGATGAACGTGCCGCGCGATTTGCTCATTTTTTCACCGTTGACCGTCAGGAAACCATGCGCAAAAATCTGCGTCGGCGTGCGATAACCGGAATGCTCGAGCATTGCGGGCCAGAAGAGCGCGTGAAAATACAGTATATCCTTGCCGATGAAATGGTAGAGCTCTGTTTCCGTTTCCTTGTGCCAGTAGGTGTCAAAATCGATATTTTCACGCGTGCACAAATGCTTGAAGCTGCCCATATAGCCAATCGGCGCGTCGAGCCAGACATAGAAATATTTGCCGGGCGCATCGGGAATTTCAAAACCGAAATAAGGCGCATCGCGCGAAATATCCCAATCGGACATTTTGTTTTCCCCGGCATCACCGAGCCATTCATGCATTTTGTTGGCCGCTTCCGGCTGCAAATGGCCTGCGCGTGTCCAGCGGCGCAGAAAATCGACGCAGCGCTCATCCGACAGGCTGAAAAAATAATGCTCCGATGATTTTTTTACCGGCGTAGCGCCTGAAACCGCGGAATACGGATTTTTCAACTCGGTTGGTGTGTAAGCGGCGCCGCAGACTTCGCAGGAATCGCCATACTGATCCTTTGCCGAACATTTGGGGCATTCGCCTTTGACGAAGCGGTCCGGTAAAAACATGTTGCGCTGCGGATCATACAGCTGCTCGATGCCGCGTACGGTGATCAGTCCGGCCGCTTTCAGCTTCTGATAAATCACTTCTGAGTAATGGCGCGTTTCATCGGAATGCGTACTGTAATAATTATCGAAATGAATATGAAAGCCGGTAAAATCCTCGTAGTGCTCATCATGCACGCGGGCGATCAGCGCTTCCGGTGTGATGCCTTCCTTTTCGGCGCGCAGCATGATCGGCGTGCCGTGCGTATCGTCGGCGCAGACATAGAACACCGCGTGTCCGCGCATTTTCTGAAAACGCACCCAGATATCCGTCTGGATATATTCCACAAGATGGCCCAGATGGATACTGCCGTTGGCGTAAGGCAGCGCCGAAGTCACCAGAATTTTCCGCTTGTTCATTGTGTTGTTTGTTGTTGGGTCGAGTATAAGATAGACGCCTATTCTAACAAATTGTGCGCAAGACCTGATATTTGTTACCATGCCAATTTCAAATGATTACATTCCTGCGCTCCGGTCAGTGAGCGGCAGCCGTTTGAGGAGTTTTCCAGTGACTATTTCTGAACAACACATTCAATCCGTACTAAGCACGATCATCGATCCGACAACCGGGAAAAATTATGTCACCGCCGGTGCAATCAAAAATATTCAAATTGACGGCAACGACGTTGTGCTTGACGCCGAACTGGGCTACCCGGCCAACAGTGTCAAGGCCGATGTACAGCAGCAAATCGCCACCGCCCTGCAGGCAGTTCCCGGTATCGGAAAAATTAACGTTACCGTGAACAGTAAAATTGTGCCGCATGGCGTACAGGGCGGCGTCAAGCTGATCCCCGGCATCAAAAATATTATCGCCGTCGCTTCAGGCAAAGGCGGTGTCGGCAAATCGGCAACCGCAGTCAATCTGGCGCTGGCGCTAGCCGCTGAAGGCGCCAATGTCGGTATTCTGGATGCCGACATTTACGGCCCGTCGCAGCCGCAGATGCTCGGAATCACCCAGAAACCCGACTCGCTTGACGGCAAATCGATGGAACCCGTGATAGCACATGGCATACAGGCCATGTCTATCGGGTTGCTGATCGATATCGAAACACCGATGGTGTGGCGCGGTCCGATGGTCACCCAGGCATTGCAGCAATTGCTGAATGACACCAACTGGAAAGACCTGGATTACCTGATTGTCGATATGCCCCCCGGTACCGGCGATATCCAGCTCACACTGGCGCAGAAAATACCCGTAACCGGCGCGGTTATCGTCACCACGCCGCAGGACATCGCCCTGCTGGATGCACGCAAGGGACTGAAAATGTTTGAGAAGGTCGGCATCCCGATTTTCGGTATTGTCGAAAACATGAGTACGCATACCTGTTCCCAATGCGGTCATACGGAACCGATTTTCGGCACCGGCGGCGGTGAAAAAATGTGCCGCGATTATCAGGTCGACTTCCTCGGTGCATTGCCCCTGGACATCAAAATCCGTGAACATACGGACAGTGGCAGACCCAGCGTCATCGCCGAACCTGACAGTCAGATTGCACAGACTTACCGCCTGATTGCGCGCAAAATCGCAGTGAAAGTGGCGGAATCAGCCGAAGATCATTCGGCAGCATTCGCCCAGATCATTATGGAAGATGACTGATGACGATCAAATCAGACAAATGGATACGGCGCATGGCGCTCGAACATGGCATGATCGAACCGTTTGAGCCCGAACAGATCCGCCACAAGGATAATCAACGCATTGTCTCTTATGGTACATCAAGCTATGGCTATGACATACGCTGCTCGGACGAATTCAAATTGTTCACCAATATCAACACGACTATCGTTGACCCGAAAAACTTCGATTCGAATTCATTCATAGATGTCAAAAACGATATCTGCATTATTCCACCCAATTCATTTGCGCTCGCCCGTACAGTCGAATACTTCCGCATCCCGCGCAATATCCTGACCATCTGCCTGGGCAAATCGACGTATGCGCGCTGCGGTATCATCGTCAACGTCACACCTTTTGAACCCGAATGGGAAGGCTATGTTACACTGGAGTTTTCCAATACGACCCCGCTGCCCGCGAAAATCTATGCCAATGAAGGTGTCGCCCAGGTTATTTTCTTCGAATCGAACGAAGTCTGCGAAACATCCTATAAAGACCGCGGCGGCAAATATCAGGGCCAAAGCGGCGTCACGTTACCCAAAATCTGACGGAGGTGATATTTCTATGACGAAGCCACTCAACTTTTCAGTCAAACCCGGAAATCCGGCGTTGGGATGGATGACATTCCTTGCAGTCCTGTTGATTTCAGTTGCAGCCATAGCTGGACAACCCGCGAATAACAACGATGATTCGCTTAAAAACATCGAAATTTCAGGCATTTCGCTCGCAATGCCGCTTGATCAGATTACCGGCATTCTCACTGCGCAAGGCTACAACGCAGTGAACAGCCGGTTGTTCACTAAACAAGGCGAAATGCAAAATAACCGCAGAACCGTTTTCAGAATAGAAATTGAAGATAACACTGACTCGCGCCAGATTACCTATTACCGCAGCCTGAGCGGTGGACGCGTCAAAACAGCTGGAGGCGACAGGCCGATCCCGGAATATGAAATAGATATAGCGCAACAGTTCTACCAGCTGATGTGTGAAAATATTACGGAAAATGTAATGAAAGAACGGCAATGTGAGCCACAAACCGAACATAACATCACTGCAGGCAATGGCCGATTTATTCAGATTAATGATCGCTATTCGATGCAGCTCAATGCCACTGCAGCAAATAGCGCAATCGGTATACGTTATACGTATTAACCGATTTTTTATAAAAAAAACAGCATCGGCAAAGTTGCTGAAAAACACTTTCTGGTTTATCCTTGCCCCCCCATAAAGACGCAAGATACCACCTTTGAGTGAAAAGTTCTGACGAAAAAAATGGAGACGTGTCCGAGCGGTTGAAGGAGCACGCCTGGAAAGCGTGTATACGTTAATAACGTATCGAGGGTTCGAATCCCTCCGTCTCCGCCAGCGATAGTCCAACAGATACCCAGCAATGCCCACGAAACCCGCATAAATGATAAGTTTAGCGGGTTTTTTGTTATCTGTAGTCAACCATGTGAAACGTGAGTAACAAATAAAATTGTGAGTAAACTATAATACTCACTAGAACGTTACACACAACTTTACACAAACCACTACCAGAGCGCGTTCCCACATGAAACTAACTGACCCGATCATTAAAGCATCGACGCCCAAAGAGAAACCTTATTCCAATTACAGATAGAAAAAACAATAATTATATTAGTTTAAATTATTAAAAACAGTTGTTTATATATTTTATAAACTTTATGTCTATCGAGAATTGGAATTACTCACTTTCTGATGGTCACGGACTGGTTCTGTTGGTTCAGCCTTCCGGTGCGAAGTGGTGGCGCTATCGTTACCGTTTCAACAACATGGCCAAAATGCTTTCGCTGGGCGTTTATCCTGATGTGACATTGAAAGAAGCACGCAATCAACACGCACATTTCAGAGAGCTGTTAAAGCAAGGCATTGATCCATCACTGCATCGACAAGAGCAGAAGCAATTGGAAGCACTGGCAGCTGAGAACAGCTTTGAATCGGTAGCGCGTTTATGGTGGGAACACTGGCGCACAGCACGCAATCCACGTCATGCAAGCTATACGCTACGAAGATTAGAAACGGATATCTTTCCGGTTATCGGGCAAAAACCTGTTACCGAGTTAACAGCATCCATGTTAATAATGGCTGTCAAGAAGATTGAAGCCAGAGGCGCATTAGATATTGCCAAGCGTGCATTAACCACTTGTAATCAGATCATGCGCTATGCCGTGGCGCACGGACTGGCAGAACGTAATCCGGCAGCTGATATAAAGCCTGCTGATGTACTGAAGCCAGCCAACAAAACCAACTACGCAAGACTGGATCAGAACGAGCTACCCGAATTATTGCGCAAGATAGATGCCTACGACGGGCAGCCACTTACGCGCCTGGCATTGCAACTGATGGCATTAACGTTTGTTCGCACCAGTGAATTGATTGGCGCACGCTGGGAAGAGATCAACCTGGCCAAAAAGGAATGGCGACTGCCAGCGGCACGCATGAAGATGAAAACGCCGCATATCGTGCCTTTGTCCGATCAGTCCGTAGCAGTGTTGACGGAAATAAAGAACCTGGGCATAGATGATGAACTGCTGTTTCCAAGCGAACGCAGGGACGGTAAGACGATGAGCAACAATACTATTCTGTACGCACTCTACCGGCTGGGTTATCACTCACGAATGACCGGGCACGGGTTCAGGGGAATAGCCTCAACGATCCTTCATGAACAAGGGTTCAACCATGACCATATCGAATTGCAGCTTGCACACAGTAGGCGCGATGCAGTATCAGCCGCTTATAACCATGCTTTGTATCTGGAACCACGGGCAAAGATGATGCAGGACTGGGCGGATTATCTGGATAAACTGAAAGCTGGAGCGGACGTGATACCGTTCAAGAGAACAGCGGATTGACCGCTAACTGAAAGACTGAGGCACCGAGTGTTTACCGCACCGATGCCCCCCAAACACTAACAAGGAGTGTTCAGCATGGCTGATCAGGATTTTACACCACCAGCGTTTGTACCGTTGTTAAATCTTCTGGCGACCGAGATACAGGACGACAACAGCGGAAGAAACGTGTTGCGCGTGTTCCGTGACATCATCGATCCTCAAATAAACACAATGTCTAACGAACAACTGGTGGAAGCATTCAGCGAAGCGCTTTACGCGCTGCACAATACAAGCTGCCTCACACAACTGGATAAAAGCCTTATCGCGTACCAGGTGGAAGAGAAGGCGGAAAGAAAGGCCAAAGAGTTAGCCGGGGCAAAGAAAGGCGGTTCAGCTAATAAGCGGAACGTCTGGGCGGATGAGTTAGCAAAACAGTTAAAGGAAGAATATCCCAAGTGTACAAGAGATCAGATATGGAACAAGCTGCCAAAGAGTTATGACGATAACAACCCGCTGGAAATAGAAACAGCCGAAGCTGACTATAAGGTTTACCGAGATGGTAACAAACTTGTGGCGCGTAATACCGAAACAGGGGAAGAATCATCGATAACCAAGAGTACCTTTTTTCGTAAATATTTTCCCCCCATGCGAAAGTAACCCCCCTTAGTTTCGTATCGCTCCTGCTTTAATGATCAGCTGATTAACTCAGGAACACAATTATGAAACACGAAAAGCAATTATTACCAACACCAGCGACGCTACCCGCCACGGGAAAAAGCCGGTTTTCTCAGTTCAAGCAATTCATCCCTGTAAGCAAAGAGAAGTTCAGGCAGTTATCCAAAGCAGGTCGTGCACCACAACCCGAACGCATGGGCATTCGTTGCACGTTCTACGATAATGGACAACTGCACAAATGGCTGGCCGATCCGATCAACTACCGCGCGGGGGGGTGAGAGGACGACCATGAGAAAAGAAAAAGCCCCTATGACGGGGCGGAAAGATTGCTCGGCTGGAACCAACAATTATACCGCACCCAAGAACCACCAATCCGGAATCGTACAACAGGCAAAGCTGTGGCAATGGCTTCGGAAATACCTGCAAATAACTACCCTGCAAGCACGCAATGAACTGGGCATCATGCACCCGGCGGGACGTATCAAAGAACTGCGGGAGCAAGGCGCAGATATTGCCACCTATTGGCGGGTGGAATTGGACGCCATCGGCAAAAAACATCGGCAAGCCGTCTATGTGCTGCTGTCTTGGAATGGGGTGCGGTATAAATGAATAACGGCATAGAAACACCTGGTGACAGCTAATCCTTAACCAAAAAAAACGCCAGCTTCTTCTCGGACTGGCGTTTCTCTTTTACCACTTCTTTTTGGAGCAATTGCACATGCATAATAGCATGCAACCCCCTGTAGAACAAAACCCCCTTTTCGGCAATGTAGCAGCAAAGCTTCACGCTGCTGGCCATTGTCCATTGCCTATCAAGCCTGGAAACGACCTGATCTAAACGACTGGCCAACGCTTCACGATGATCAGGATAAGCTGAACAAACTATTGGCCAATCCGAAGTACCGCAAGCACGGTATCGGCATACTGTTAGGGCGTGGTCTTGTTGCAATTGATATCGACGTACTCGATAAAGCGCTGTCTATCCGCATGGCTGAACATGCTGTGGCCATGATCAGGTGCGAATCACCTGGCGGTAAGATCATTGTCAAATGTGGTAAAGCGCCTAAGTTATGTCTGCTGGTGCGCTCCACTTATGACGGCGGCAAGTTTGCATCAAGTGTGTACACCGATGGCCAAGGTAATCGCGCACAAGTTGAAATCCTTACGGATGGTCAGCAGACTGTCATTCATGCCATCCACCCAGACACGCACGAACCTTACTGGTATCTGAACAGCGATTCAATAGCCGATGATCTGGAAAGCCCTGATCCGCTTGCACCCACCTTGCTTGATGTGGAGCGCAACGATCTGGCTGAAGTGTCTGAAGAACTGTTGCGCCAGTTGGTAGACGACTTCAACACGATGGCCGAAGAGGCAGGTTTAAAATGCTTATCAGAATCGCGTACAGGCGCTTTAAAGCCTCATGCCAATGGTGATGATGCTGATAACCTGCTTGCGAGCGATGTGGGACGCTTGAGCGCTCAAGAGCTGCGTTTGGTACTGGATTGGATCAACCTTCCACATGGTGCGGGCAGAGTACCTAATAACCTGAGTTCGGGATAAGCCCTCAATCTTCGGCTAAACAATTGATCCTGGTCA
>CAYXFV010000092.1:0-10199 GCA_964464365.1 uncultured Nitrosomonas sp.
TATACTAAAGATGGTTTTTATCCGGAAAAGTTTCATAATATTTTTCGTTTATTGCGCAATCTATTGGTGACTTGAATTCACCCGGAAGGGTTTTGAACGTCCTGAAACCGTCATCCACTCATCCTACCTGAATAAATGCTGTTTTTTCTGAGTCCTGTCGATTTGTCTGTCTGGGCGCCATCACAATCACCCGTATAACGGTTTAATTTTTCTGAGACGACTCCAACATCGTTCGGATCTCCAGTGCGCTTGCTTTTCAAGGATATGTGCGTGTCTAACTTCGGCGAGCTTTTATTGTCGACGTGAGTTTTAACACAGTCAGTAATTCCGTTTGTCAACATAATTGAACTGACAATAAATATGTCGGATAAGCACACTTAAATTATTTTGCAGGGAGTAATCATATGCGGGAAACCACTGATGTTCTTGGCCATGAGAATTGCGTCGAGCCGTTGGCGATTGTCGGAATCGGATGCCGCTTCAGAGATTCCGTCTGACCGCTGGAATCTAAAACGATTCTACGAGCCTGATCCCGCTAGAGCATTTCTCGTTTAGTTAGATGCATAGCCGGAGTTGGCGAAGTAGTTGCGGCATTCCTGGGGTCGGATGGTTTCAATGATGTGACCGATGGCAGCCCAGAGAGCATCGAAAGATCGTTCGGCGGCTTTATGCAGCAACGGTCGAATGAGCGATTCAAGCGATGCATTGTCCTGCGCTGAAACAATGGCCAGCGAAGTGTCCCTTGATAAACGGCAATACATCAATCCCGAGGTATGTTTAACCGGTGTTACTTCAGGGTATTTCCACCCGCTGCATTTGCACCGGCCAGATACCGCTGTCGATCATCTGGCGGCCATCAAACGCGATATAACTTTGCCTGCCGTAGTGCGGCAACGGGCGGATGAGGGATTCAAGCGATGCACTGTCCTGCGCTGAAACGATGGCCAGCGAAGCGCCTTGCGGTGCAGTCAGGGTCCAGGCCTGGGCGGTTCCTTTGTCGTTGACTTCACCGGGTTTCGGTGGCAAATCCCGGGCTTCCAGCCAGGCATCGACCTCATGGTGCAAGCCGATGATCAGTACCGGCGTGGCCGGAATGGATTGATTGACCTGCAGTATTTGTGGTGCGCGGCGTTGCAGCTTTTCTGCCAGCATGAGTGCGGTTTGCCGTGTTTCGCCGTTATCCGACAGGATGATCGTCGTCGTGGTCGGGTTGACCATGACTTCACGCAGTATCGACGGCGCTTCGCCGGGTGCGAGGTGGCGGAACAAGCGGATATCCGGATCGAGAATGACGGATTGCGCTTTATCGCTGATATCGACGGCAAAAGTCTGTTCCACGTGCTGCAAGTCAAGCCAATGCATTTCTTCGCCTGAGGCGGTCTGAACGGCTACCGGCACGCGCAACTGGTATGGCGGTTCGGATTGTGTCAACGTGATATGAAGACGATGGCCTGATTCCACCGGTTCCTGTCTGACTGCGGTGATGGCCGGATCCGGTGCACCCGTGCGCTGCAGCCATTGATCGAAAAACGGACGCAGATCACGTACCGAAATGATTTCAAAGGCGCTTTGCAGGTGCGGCCACGCGGTGACTTTGAAGCGCTGCATGCCCCAGATACCCTGTATCGCACGGTTAAATACATCTTCACCGATCAGATCGCGCAGCATAAAAAAAAGCATCGCGGACTTGTGATAACCGACGATTTTCGAGGCACCATGCGTACGCGAGGTAAACCTGGCCAGCGGCTCATCCTGGCCAGGTTCAAGTGCGGCAAAGTCGCGCAGCCATCCCAGGCGCATTTCACGCGCGGCGTCTTCGCCTTCCTGTTCCTTGTAGGTGTAATCCGCCATAAATGTCGTCAGACCTTCCGACCAGTTGCCGCTGCTATAATCGGGATAAACCGCATTGCCCCACCAGTTGTGCAGCACTTCATGGCCCAGCGAAGTGTCCTTGATAAACGGCAGCTGCAACACATTAATCCCGAGGTATGTCAGCGTCGGCATGCCGAATCCGGTCGGTGTTGGACTGGATACGATGCTGAATTCACTGAACGGATATGCGCCGATCCACGATTCGTACAGCGTGAAATAGCGCTTGACGGCCTCAAGATAGTCGCCTGCCAGCGGGCTGATCTGCGAATGAAAATAAGTACGCAGCAGAATCGGCTTACCCTGAATACCGGTATAGTTTTCCGACGCTATGGCATAGGGTCCGGCCATTAAGTCAATGCCCTCAGCCGGATGGGTAAACTCAAACCGCGCCTGATAGCCTGCATCGGTATCCTGTTCATCGACCAGACGCCCCGCCACCAGGCCACGCTGACCGGCCGGCAATTCGATCTGAACCTTATAATGAATCAATCCGTTGGTGACACGCGGATACCAATTGGACGCATCCGGCAGAAATGTTCCTGCTGCGCCGCTCACGGCAACCGGCCTGCCCAGCGTCTGCTCATGATCGAGTGTTTCGTCCAGCGCATGCAGCAAACCGCGCCAGTGAATTTCTATCCGGTGCGGGTGCAGTATGGCATACGGGACTTGCCAGACATGCGACTGGTCTTCCACGGTTTCCGGCTCAAACGGCATGTCGTCAAGATAGGCGTGCGTCACTTCGAACTGCGCACCCAGTTTCAGAACATGATCGCGCGTCTTATTGAACCTGATAATGCTTTTTCCTTCCAGCATCCGTGTTGCCGGATCGATGCGCACCTGAATGTCATAATCGATAAAACGGGTATGCTCCCTGGCGATACCGGGAACCGCCGGTGAAGCCGCAGCGGTACTGGCAACGCAGAGCAACAAAAAACAATAGAAAGGCTGAATCAATCGTACTGCCTGTTTTTTCATCGTTATTTCAGTAGAAATCAATCCATCGGCTAGCTGATAGGCGGTGGAAATTTAGCGATAATCTCCATTTCCTGATCATCGCGTTTCACTTTGAGTGGAAGCCAGGTGCCCGGCGCATGGCGTTTGACGATAGTGACGACATCTTCAGTCATGGCAAGCTTAATCCCGGCCATTTCAAGTATCACATCGGCGTCTTTCAGGCCGGATGCCTCGGCAATGCTGCCTCTTTCCACCTGCAGCACCAGCGCACCGCCGCGCGCCATTTCGAAACGGATGCCCAGACGCTGGTATTTCGGCTCGGCAAATAGGGCGGGATGCTCCGGCAATACGCCGAAAACAGCGTCGGCAACACCCGCCACAAGCTGTTTGCACGACTTGCCAGTGTCCCACGGCAATAACGACATGACATCCCTGACGCCAAGGTCGTTCAGTTGATGCGGCACACCAAAGCCATGCACGATATGGCCTGATCCCATAATCCCCACAACCAACGGTTTGCTGCCATCTTCCGCATTGATCAGAACCTGATGCAGCATCTGCGCCATGGCACGGTCCCAGAGCTGCTGGCCGGCATAAAAGCGCATGAAATCGGGATCATCAAAATCGATTTCACCATCTTTCTTGTCTTTACGGTCGTGCTGTTTGTAAATCGGCAGCAGAAAATCCAGATACGCCTGGCTCGGCGCCGCCGGGCGCGTCAGTCCTTCGCGTTCTTCCAGCGGTACGCCATAAAAGCCTTTCTCAGCGACCTGACGCCGCAACTTTTGCTCGATATTCAACGCAACCATGGGAATTTGATTCATGCGCGCAAAGTGGAACAACGGCAGATAAAGCTGCGGATCGGTATTCCAGACACTGTTCCATTCGGATGCCGCCAGAAACGCCTTCTCATCGAGTTCACCCGCGACCCAGCGATCAAGTACGGCTTGCACGCGGCGCGGAAACATTTCAAAACCGATCACCATATCCGGGCGCACGGCATGCATCGCAACCAGCATCTGCAACTGCCAGCGGTGATGATCCGCATTGACATGCGTTTCGCCCAGCAATACCACCGAATGCTTCACTGCACGGCCAATAATGTTTGCATAATCCGCCTGACCCGAGCCGGGAATCATCCATTTTCCCAACGGCACACAGTTTGTTTGTACCGGTTTGTAGCCGGGCTTTAAGTCCGGGTCAGCCCGTGCTTCCAGGGATATGCTGAACATGCTCAGCGCGAGCAGCATGGCGGATGTTGCAGGTACGGCAAACCTCATTCGCGCAAAATCTGTAATTTTTTCCATAATTTTTTCTATTTGAATAATTATCTAACCCATTTGCGGGCGTTTCTGAACAGGCGTATCCACGGCGCATCTTCACGTGTCTGCATGCGCCGCGCCGAATCACCCGGTGCAGTGGGGTACCATGAATGCTGTGCCACACGGAAAACGCGCTCCGGATGTGGCATGAGGATGTTAAACCGTCCATCCGGCGTCGTCATACCGGTAATTCCCTGTGGCGATCCGTTGGGATTGGCCGGGTAGGTCTCGGTAATCTGTCCGTAGTTATCGGTATAGCGCACGGTCACCAGCATTTCGCTGTCTTCGGCGCGGCGATCGCCAAAATCCGCGCGCCCCTCGCCATGCGCCACAGTGACCGGCATCCGGCTTCCCGCTATGCCATCGAACAATATTGATGGACTGCGCTGCACTTCTACCATGACAAAACGCGCTTCAAATTGTTCCGAATGATTACGCACAAATCGCGGCCAGTGTCCGGCACCCGGTATGATTTCACGCAGGCTACTCATCATCTGGCAGCCGTTGCAGACACCGAGTGCGAATGTATCCGAGCGCTGGAAAAAAGCTTCAAAAGCTTCACGGGCACGCGGATTGAACAGGATCGACTTTGCCCACCCTTCGCCAGCGCCGAGTACATCGCCATACGAAAAACCGCCGCACGCCGCAATGCCTTTAAAGTCTTTCAGCGCAGCACGGCCGGCGATGATATCGCTCATATGCACATCGATTGCGGCAAATCCGGCACGATCGAACGCGGCAGCCATTTCAACATGACCATTAACGCCTTGCTCGCGCAGAATAGCGACACTGGGCCTGACACCGGTGCGTATACTGTTCCGAATCATAGGTGCAACGGTGTTTTCTTCCGGATCAAAACTCAGCGCGACGTGCAACCCCGGATCATCTTCATCCAGAATGCGGTCAAATTCCTGCTCGGCGCAAGCCGGATTGTCCCGTAATTTCTGCATGTGATACGTGGTTTCCGACCAGGCGCGTTGCAGATCGACACGTTTTTCCGCTAATACAGGCTTATTATTGCGCAGCAGGCGCAGTTCATCCTCGGTATTGGGATGCCCGATAACGAAACTCATATTCTGTAACCCGACCTCCGACAATATGCTCATCACAATCGTACGCTTCTTGCGCTGGATTTGAATCACCGCACCCAATTCTTCATTGAACAGCACCGCGAACAAACGTTCCATCGCACGACCGCCTAGCTCGAATTGCAGTTCGGCGCCGTCGATATCGTTCGACTGCGCATCAAAACAAAGCTGATCGAGATTGACGGTAATACCGGTATGCGCGGCGAAAGCCATTTCGCATAAAGTGACAAACAGGCCGCCATCGGAACGGTCATGGTAAGCGAGTATCGCATCGGCCTTGTTCAGCTGCTGGATAGCGGTAAAAAAAGCCCTGAGCTTTTCTGCACCGGCCGAAACATCAACACCGACATCAACATCGGGTACTTCATTGCCGGTCTGCTTGTAAACCTGGGCCAACGCCGACCCGCCGAGTCGATTTTTTCCTTGCCCCAGATCGATCAGAATCAGTTCCGTGTCGCCACAATCCGTACGCAGCTGCGGCGTCAAGGTGCGGCGCACGTCACTGACTCTGGCAAAAGACGAAATAATCAGCGAGAGTGGCGCGGTAACTTCTTTATGGATTGTTTCACGGGTTTCGGTATTTGTTTCCTGCCAGGCGGTTTTCATCGACATCGAATCCTTGCCCACAGGAATGCTGATGCCCAATTGCGGACACAATGCCATGCCGACCGCAGACACCGCATCATAGAGACCCGCATCTTCCCCGGGATGCCCCGCGGCCGCCATCCAGTTGGCGGAAAGCTTGATGTCGCCGAGTTGCTCTATCGGCGCGGCGGCGATATTGGTAATCGCCTCACCGACCGCCATACGCGCAGCGGCTGCCGGGTCGATCAATGCCAGCGGCGTGCGTTCGCCGATGGCGAACGCTTCACCAAAATACGTTTGATACCCCATCATGGTAACCGCCACATCGGCAACCGGCACCTGCCAGGGGCCGACCATCTGATCACGCGCCGTCATGCCGCCCACGCTGCGGTCGCCGATACTGATGAGGAATGTCTTGTCAGCCACGGCAGGCAGCCGTAAAACACGGTATGCGGATTGCGTCAGGTCGAGTCCATGCGTCTTCAGCGCCGGCAGCGATGAACTGCGATGCGTCACCTGGCGCGTCATTCTGGGTGGTTTGCCGAGCAACACCGATAACGGCATATCAACCGGCGGCGTATCCGATACGTTTTTCTCATCGACCACAACCAGTTGCTCTTCCTGCGTCGCTTCGCCGACGACGGCAAACGGACAGCGTTCGCGTTCGCAGATCTGCTGGAAAACTTCCAATGCTTCCGGATGGATGGCGAGCACGTACCGTTCCTGCGCCTCATTGCTCCAGATCTGCATCGGTGACATGCCCGGTTCTTCGGACGGCACCGCGCGCAAATTGAACCGTCCACCACGGCCGGAATCATGAACCAGTTCAGGAAAAGCATTCGACAAACCGCCTGCGCCGACATCATGAATGAACAGGATGGGATTGCGCTTTCCGGTGCGTTCCATTTGCCAGCAGCGGTCAATGACTTCCTGCGCGCGGCGCTGCATTTCAGGATTGCCACGCTGTACCGAGTCGAAATCGAGCGCTTCCAGGTTGGTGCCGGTATCCATGCTGGATGCCGCACCGCCGCCCAGGCCGATCAGCATGCCCGGGCCGCCCAGTTGAATCAGCAATGTACCGGGTGGAAATTTTTCCTTGGTGATATGTTTTGCCGAAATCTGCCCGATACCGCCTGCCAGCATGACAGGCTTATGGTAACCGCGCATCTCTCCGGCCACTTCCTCTTCATACGTCCGGAAATAACCGGCCAGATTCGGGCGGCCGAACTCGTTATTGAACGCTGCGCCGCCGATGGGGCCTTCCAGCATAATCTGCAATGCCGATGCGATGCGCCCCGGTTTACCATAAACGGTTTTTTGATCCGGATCGGTATATTCCCACGGCTGCATGAAACCGGGAATGTTCAAATTGGAGACCGAAAATCCCGCCAGCCCGGCTTTGGGTCTGGCACCCCGTCCGGTCGCACCTTCATCGCGAATTTCTCCGCCGACACCGGTTGCCGCTCCCGGAAATGGGGAAATCGCAGTCGGATGATTATGCGTCTCCACTTTCATGAGCAAATGAGTTTGCTCATGCGCGTAGGTATAGCGGTTAGCCTGGTCCGGATAAAAACGCGCTATCTTTGCGCCTTCAATGATGCTCGCATTGTCCGCGTAGGCGACCAGCGTGCCCTGCGGGTTTTGCTCGTGGGTATTGCGAATCATGGCAAACAACGATTGCGCCATCGGCTGGCCATCGATGATCCAGTCGGCGTTGAATATTTTATGGCGGCAATGCTCCGAATTGGCCTGCGCGAACATCATCAGTTCAACATCCGTCGGATTGCGGCCAACTTCCTGGTAATGATGCGCCAGATAGTCGATTTCATCGGACGACAGCGCCAACCCCATTTCGATATTGGTTTTTTCCAGCGCCTGTACGCCTTCTGACGCGATATCGACGATTTTCAGCGGCTGCGGTGCAAAGTGATGGAACAACTGTCCGGCTTCTTCAAAAGACCGCAGCACAGTTTCGGTCATGCGGTCATGCAACAGCATGTGCAGCGATTGCTGCTGCCCGGGGGCAATCACCTGATCAATGCGGATAGAATAGGCAATGCCGCGTTCGATACGTTCAATAGCACGTAACCCGCAATGATGCGCAATGTCGGTAGCTTTGCTGGACCACGGTGAAATTGTTCCGGGACGCGGCGTAACGAGATAAAACGCATCGCCGCTATCCACTTGCCGCGGCTGACGCCGATTTAATAGTTTCTCAAGTAATGCCGTTTCATTGAGTGTCAATGTCTGGCTGACTGCGCAAAAATACCAATATTCCGAATAAATATGCGAGACTTGTATCGCGTGCGTATTTAATTCACGTATGAGCTTTTCCAGCCGGAAATCGGAAAGTGCGCTACCGCCACAATATCGAAGCATTGGCAAATTAGAGTAATCATGTTTAAAAACGCCATTTTACACGATGTAGGGTATATGAAATGAATACTATTGACCCGGTTTATCTGACAGCTGAAATCCGCGCCATCGAACAAGCCACTTTTGCTCTGCCCGATCCGCCCGATTTGATGGAAAAAGCAGGTCGTGCCGCTGCTGAAACCGCCACAAAACAGTTCGATATGACGAGCACCAGAAACATACTTGTCCTTGCCGGACCCGGCAACAACGGCGGCGATGCTTTTGTTACCGCCCGCCATCTCAAAAACTGGGGGCATACCGTAACCGTCGTCTTTTGCGCAGACCCCGGCCGCCTGCCGCAGGATGCCCGGAAAGCCCGGCAGGCCTGGCTGGATAATCAAGGTGAAATTCAATCCGATTTTCCGCCCTGCCAGCATTGGGATCTGATCATCGACGGTTTATTCGGTATCGGCCTACAGCCGGAACGCTCGCTCACCGGCCAGTACCTGGACTGGATCGACCGGATGAATGCCATGCCGTGCCCGGTCCTTGCGCTGGATATGCCTTCCGGGCTGGCAAGCGACGATGGCAGCGTTTGCGGGCAAGCGGTTACGGCCACAGCCACGGTGACGTTCATAGGGCTAAAACCCGGCTTATTGACACAATACGGTCCGCAATATTGCGGCGAATGCACCGTCTGCGATCTCGATCTGGATGCGACGGCAATCGTTCCACCGCACATCTGGACCATCAACCGGAAGCTGGCCCAACTGCTATTACCGTCCCCCAGACCGGCCAACTGCCATAAGGGGCATTTCGGCAGTGTCGGTATCCTGGGCGGCAATAACGGCATGATCGGTGCGGCGCTTCTGGCGGGCCGCTCGGCGCTCTATCTGGGCGCAGGCCGTGTCTATCTGGGTATACTTGCGCAATCCGCACCGGCTGCGGATATCCTCCATCCCGAGTTGATGCTGCGTTCACCGGCGGAATTATTCGAGCTCAATACCATCAACTGCCTGGTGATTGGACCCGGCATGGACATTAACGAAACCACTTATACTTGGATGCAGCATGCGCTGAATAGCAGTCTGCCGCTGGTACTGGATGCCGATGCGCTGAATCATATCGCTTTTCACAGCGAACTCGCCCGGCAACTGAAACTGCGTATTGCACCTGCCGTGCTGACGCCGCACCCGGCCGAAGCCGCACGACTTCTGGATATCGACGTATCTGCGGTACAGAACAATCGAATCGAAGCCGCAACGAAAATCGCCGAACATCTGAACTGTTTCGTTCTGCTGAAAGGCGCTGGCAGCATCTGTGCATTACCCGGCGGTAAATGTTTCATCAACACCAGCGGCAATCCGGGGCTGAGCAGTGCCGGAACCGGCGATGTACTCGCGGGTATGATCGGCGCTTTCATCGCGCAAGGCCTTAAACCGGACGATGCGATGCTGCTGGCTGTTTATCTGCACGGCGCCGCGGCCGATGAACTGCTGAAGCGCAATCATGGCCCGATAGGCATGACCGCGTCGGAAATCGCCGTTGCTGCGCGTCTGTTACTGAATGGCTGGGTTTATAAACAACCGGTGAATATGTGATGCGTTGGCTGACCCTCCTGTAGTACGAACTATTGCTTTCAATCGATCAGACGGGACGCCATTGCATCCAGCCTGGCCTTGACGCTCTCCCAGTGTGGCATAACCTGGTTCATCAGCCGGTAGAACCGTTCACTATGGTTGTGCTCAGCGATGTGACAAAGCTCATGCAGGATGACGTAATCGATGCATTCCCGTGGCGCTTTGACCAGATACGGATTCAAGGTGATCCGGCCATTGGGCGAGCAGCTGCCCCATTGGGTCTGCATGGTCAGTATGCGTAGCGGCGGGCGCTCCGTTACCCACAATGCCTTCTCAAGCATGGCATCAAGACGTTTAGAGAATTTCTCGTTTAGTTAGATACATAGCTGGAGTTGGCGAAGTAGTTGCGGCATTCCTGGGGTCGGATGGTTTCACTGATGTGA
>CAYXFV010000093.1:0-9808 GCA_964464365.1 uncultured Nitrosomonas sp.
TCGATGCACTGGAACAGGCGCTGTGGGCACGGCGAGAAACTGACGGGTTATTCCATCACAGCGATCATGGCAGTCAATAGAGGTCATTTGGCATCGCGGCCCATGGCGCAGCATTAGTGAAGTGGAATTTGCTACCCTGGAATGGGTTGACTGGTTCAACAATCGCCGGTTACTGGAGCCGATTGGAAATATTCCGCCGGCTGAGTTTGAAATGGCATATTATCGCCAACTGGAGGAGTCAGCTGATGCAGCCTGACTCAAACTAAAAAGTCTCCGGAAAACCCGGGCCGATTCAATACAGATGGAACGGACTATTTATAGGGCGGAATGATTGTCCGATTTGCTATGAGAGAGCCTAATTCCACTATCTCGGTAATAGAGAATAATCGTGTGAATCTGGGCGTGGAACGTGCAGTCGTCGTGATTTGATTTCCCGCCTTCAATTTTCTTTCAAAATTGTTGGGTGATAAGTATCCCAACCCGGAATGTTTACGGGTTGGGATATACCAGGATTTGATCCAGGTGAATATAGCGAGCTTCGCTTGTATTTTATTTTTGATTACCCTGATTTCACAGGAAAATCCAAAATAATTCTTTCCGAGCTGGTATTACACCTGAGGTTCGGGCCTATCCTTTGCCGTTTCAGTCTGCGTTGCTGTGATATGACTTTCCAGTGCCATAATGCGCGATTCCAGACTGGCCACCAAGGCTCTTGCTTCGGGTGATTCAGTTCGAGATTGTGGCGCTGGTGGCGGTACCGATACTTTGCTTTCCAGAATTTCTATCCGGGTTTGCAGCTGTTCCGGCAGTTCTTCCGCTTCAGGTCCTGCAAGATGTGCAAACTCAACACTGTCTTCATAAGGCTCGCGTGTCGTGCCAGTGATCTTGATAATTGAACCTGCTACAAGGCCACCCACAATGGCGATACCCATGGTAATACCAATACCGGTTAATTGTGCTGCGGCAATACCGGGTACAACCAGAATAGCGCTGAATCCACCCAATAATCCAGGCATACCGTGCAAGTTATGTACGCCACAGGTGTCCACGGTTTTGAACTTGTTTTCTAAAATAGGTAACAGGAATACATAACCCAGAACAGAAATTGCACCGGACAGCAAACCGATACCAAATGCGCCGGTTGGGGAGACTACGTCACAGACCGATCCAATACCTACCCCACCCGCCAGGGCAGCATTAGCCATATCAACCATGGATGCTTTGCCATTGCGTAACTTGTAACTCATGAAATAGGTGGCAATCGTTGCGCCACACAGTGCAAGCAGTGTATTGACAACGGTTTGCGGCATATTCTCCAGCGGAACCAGCGCCGTCGCAAAGCTGGGCCAGAAAAGCCATAACACCATTGATCCAAGCATCGCAAAACGATCTGATGTATGGTCCGATTCTATCGGCCGGCTACGCTGATACTCCGTGGTTAGCACGATGGACATGGCAAGACCAAAATAGGCGCCGAATGCATGAATAACAACAGATCCAGCCGTATCCTGAAAGCCCGCCGTTAAACCGAAGGCATCATCCAATACTATCCATTCATTTAAGAGATATAGCGGCACAATCAATAACGCCAGTAATGCATACTGAAAAACACGCAAACGCCCCAGTACAGCGCCCATAGCAATCAACCCCGTGGCGACCGATAATTCCGCAAATAGTAATGAATCAAGCGTATGTGGCTCTAATTGATGACCAAAAATACCATTGGCGCGCAACATAATATAGAGTGGCAATCCGACTGCAACAACCAGATAGGCGCCGGTTTGTGCGCCAAACCCATATCTGCGTACAAATACCATCAGAAAACCAAAGCCGATCAACAGCATGGCCAAAATATGGATAATGTAATTGTATTGCGCAACAATACGGGCTTCACTTACAACAGGTGCAGCTTCCGCACTTACCCAACTACTGAAACTTAGGAGAAACATACTCACCGCTCCTAGCAGTGTCACGCTAAAGCCTTTTTTCATGTGATTCTTCCTTATTTTAGTGATTTTTCGGGTTATCCTCCGATGAGACCCTGAGGAAAAAAAGGGTGTATTTCCTGCGCGCAGGCACTCCCCCGGACAGAGTGTGAACTCTAATTGCCATGAAAACAATAGGGTTAAAGCAAATAATATTGCTGTGTGCTGATAAGATAACGTATATTGCCCGATGAAAATCGCAAAGAATAATCCCATATTGGGTTTCATTGATGCGGTTGTATTGTGTCTCTGGATGTATAACGCCCACTCAGGTTAATCAGGTATGAACCCGGCAGATATTGGCAGAGCCTACAATCAAATTACCCATCAGTGGGAAAGTGACAGTTTTGATAGGAGAAACGGTATCGCACAGCATGCGCGTGCAATTGCGTTTGTAAAAAACAGAGGGTGCGCACTGGATGTTGGATGTGGATGTACCGGGCGTTTTATAGACTTGCTTCTGAATGAAGGATTCATACCGGAAGGTGTCGATATTTCAAAAGAGATGATTCGGCTGGCAAAAGAAAAACATCCTGGAATTAACTTTTATGAAAACGATATCTGTGAATGGGCGTTGCCTAAAAAATATGACTTCATTACTGCCTGGGACAGCATATGGCATATTCCGCTGGATCAGCAGGTGCGGGTGCTTTCAAAGCTGATTTCTGGCCTTAACCGTCATGGCGTTTTGATTTTTTCCTGTGGCGGCATAGATGAACCGGGCGAGCATAACGATGATTTTATGGGACCTGAAGTCTATTACTCATCATTAGGCATATCGGGTTTTCTTAGATTGGTTATGGATTCAGGTTGCATCTGCAGGCATCTTGAATATGATCAATATCCGGAGTTACATACTTACCTTATCGTACAAAAAGCCTGATGAAGCATCCCAGCGGACAAGCGCAGGCATTGACGGACTGGAACCGTCAGTGCCGCGCATTCATCCTCCGGTGTTTTTCGCGATGCGAATGGAAACAATAAATATCTTGCAATATACCGGATATTTTTCCAGAATCCTGTATTTGAAGCCTGTTTTGCAACAAATGTAACTTTGATATGGATAAAAAAGAACAAGTCAATTTCTGGTATGTTATCGTTGCGGTGCTCAGCGTATTGTTTCTGCAGCATCTTTACACGCAGTATACACAGATCGAGCCGATTTCCTACAGCCGTTTTCAGCATCTGCTCGAGCAAGGGCAGATTGAGCAGATCTCGATTACCGATCAGTATATTTACGGTTCACTCAAAACCCAGCATGCGGACGGTTTCCAGGAATTTGTCACAACCCGCGTAGATCCGGAGTTTGCCGAGGAGCTGGAAAAATATAATGTTGAATACACAGGCGTGGTCAAGAGCACCTGGTTGCGCGATTTGCTGTCTTGGTTGCTGCCGATGGCGATTTTTATCGGCATCTGGTTGTTCA
The DNA here is from genome assembly GCA_964464365.1 of uncultured Nitrosomonas sp. GTDB lineage: Bacteria > Pseudomonadota > Gammaproteobacteria > Burkholderiales > Nitrosomonadaceae > Nitrosomonas. The sequence continues at coordinate 3,412 of CAYXFV010000093.1, forward strand.
TCATCCGTCGGATGAGCAGCGGGATGGGCGAGGGTATGATGTCGATCGGCAAAAGCCGCGCCAAGGTGTTTGTCGAGAAGGAAACCAAAGTCACTTTTTCAGATGTGGCGGGTGTGGATGAAGCCAAGGAAGAATTGATTGAAATCATTCACTTTCTGAAAGACCCTGCAGGATACGGGCGGCTCGGCGGACGTGCGCCCAAAGGTATTCTGCTGGTGGGGCCGCCCGGTACCGGTAAAACGCTGCTGGCGCGTGCGGTGGCCGGTGAGGCCGGTGTGCCTTTTTTTTCGATTTCCGGTTCTGAGTTTGTCGAGATGTTTGTCGGCGTTGGCGCTGCGCGTGTGCGCGATCTTTTTGAGCAGGCGCGGTTGATGGCGCCAGCGATTATTTTTATTGACGAACTCGATGCACTGGGGCGTGCGCGCGGCGCTTATGGCCTGGGCGGCGGGCATGACGAGAAGGAACAGACGCTGAACCAGCTTCTGGCTGAATTGGATGGTTTTGACCCCACTGGCGGCATCGTATTGCTGGCGGCGACCAATCGGCCGGAAATTCTTGATCCGGCATTGCTGCGTGCCGGACGCTTTGACCGTCAGGTATTGGTTGACCGCCCTGATAAGCTTGGCCGCGAGCAAATACTTGCAGTGCATATGAAGAAAGTGAAATTAAACACCGATGTGCAGATTGTGCAAATCGCCGCGTTAACACCCGGTTTTACTGGCGCGGATCTGGCCAATCTCATCAACGAAGCCGCATTACTGGCTACGCGGCGTAATGCGGCGTCGGTGACTATGGATGATTTTAACAATGCTATCGAGCGTATTATCGCCGGGCTTGAAAAGCGTAACCGCTTGTTGAATCCGGATGAACGGCGTGTGGTTGCGTTTCATGAACTCGGTCACGCGATGGTTGCGCTGGCTTTGCCGGGAACCGGTGAGGTGCATAAGATTTCGATCATCCCGCGCGGAATCGGCGCGCTCGGCTATACCATTCAGCGTCCGACTGAAGATCGTTTTCTGATGACCAGAAACGAGTTGCAGAATAAAATGGCGGTTTTGCTCGGGGGGCGGGCTGCCGAGCACATTGTGTTTAATGAAATATCCACCGGTGCTGCCGACGATCTGGCGCGTGCTACCGATATCGCGCGCGCTATGGTTTTGCGGTATGGCATGAGCGACGCACTGGGTCATGTTGCCTATGATCGTGAACAGTCCGCTTTTCTGCAACCCAATGTGTCGCTGCCTCAGGCACGCGCTTACAGCGAAAATACCGCGAACAAGGTTGATAACGCCGTGCGCGAACTGGTTGACCACGCGCTCGAGCGAGCAATCAATATTCTGCAGGCTAACCGCGCATTACTCGATCAATCCGCCGAAGCGTTGTTAAAAACAGAAACGCTCAATGTGCCTGAAATTGAGAAACTGAAACAGGCGATCCGAAAAACGGATATTCATTAAATCGTATCGATACGCGATTGTTTATCGTTATTTCGCCAGCATCGACCCATCAGATAAACCGCCTCGATTGCGCGGTCATCGGCCAGCGTCATGAACGCAAACAGCCGATCGGCAAGAGACGACGATTTTTGCATGCGAAAGCTGAGTAATGGCGTGGTATCCGGATTCAGCACGATAAAATCGCCTTCTTTTCCGGGCTGCAATGTGCCGATATTGTCTTCCAGATACAGCGCGCGTGCTGCGCCAAGCGTTGCCATATAAAAAGCTTTGAAAGGTGTCAGCGCAGCATGTTTCCCTGGCTTTTCCGGCTTCGATGCATCCGCTTTTTGCAGCTGAGCAACTTTATAAGCTTCTGCCATGGTTTTCAGTATGGAAAAACTGGTTCCTGCGCCGATATCGGTTCCTAGCGCAAGCCGGATATTGGCCTGACAGGCTTGATCCACGTTGAAAAGTCCATTGCCCAGAAATAAATTTGAAGTAGGGCAGAATGCAATCGCGGCATGGTTATCGGCCAGCAGTTTAAATTCATCGTCCGTTAAATGAATACCGTGCGCAAAAACGCTTCTGGGGCCCAGCAGGCCGAAATCGTGATAGACATTCAGATAAGATTTCGATGACGGGAAAAGCTGCCTGATCCATGCGATTTCGTCCTGATTTTCAGAGACATGTGTTTGCAGATACACGTCATCATAGGCATGGTAAAGCTGTTGCGCTGCTTTAAGCTGCGCGCTGCTGCTGGTAATGGCGAAGCGCGGCGTAATCGCATAGCGTATGCGGCCACGCTTGTTATGCCAGGTGTCGATCAGCGCCTTACTGTCCGCATAGGCGGTCTCCGGCGTATCCAGCAGGTATTGCGGCGCATTGCGGTCCATCATGACTTTGCCGCCGATGATGCGCATGTTCAATTTCTCGGCTTCTTCAAACAGCGCTTCTACCGAAACTTTATGGACGCTGCCGAAGATCAGCGCGGTAGTTGTGCCGTTACGTAACAGCTCGTTGAGGAAAAACCGGCTGACTGAGCTAGCGTAATTTTTGTCGGCAAATTGAGCTTCAGCAGGGAAGGCATGTTTCTCCAGCCATTGGATGAGTTGATGGCCGTATGTCGCGATGATTTCGGATTGTGGATAATGGCTGTGCGTATCGATAAATCCCGGAATGATCAATCTGCCGCTGTAGTCAATAATTTCACCGGTTGTGAGCGCATATCTGGCACGCATATCCGCAGTTGAGCCGATATCTGCGATATGGCCATCATCGGATAATACCAGTATGCCATCGTCATAATACTGGTAGCTATCGGCAGGGTCGGTATCCGTGCCCGGGTCGTTCAGAAAGAAAAACAGCGAACCGCGCACAGCCCTGACTATGGGGGGCGCAGCTTTTGTCGGATCGCAGTCGTTTCTGGATGGATGCATCATGGATTTCGCAGACCACAGATATTAACAAGACAGATACTTAGCTGATAAAACCCTGGCCCGCGTCTGTTAAAGAACGCCGGGACGAATGATCTGCGCAAGGTTTTTGGTTCTAGCGCATATTACTTATCTTCGAAATTGTGGTACCACATCGCATAGATTTCATCGGACCACAGCGATTTGATCCATACCACGATATCGTCAACCTGCTGCTCCGTCAGTATGCCTTCCCATGCGGGCATCGAACTGATTTCAGGCGGCCCGCCTTTGAGAATAGTTTTCTTCAGCACCGCGGTCGAATGATGCCAGTCATGTGCCGTACCGTTCAGCGGGGGCGGAGGAAACCGACCATCCGGATCAGGGGTGCGCCAGTCGGACGTGCCGACCGCATTTTCACCATGACAACCTGCGCAATGCGTGTGGAACAGTTCTGATCCGCGCTGAATCTGAGCGGGATCAAAGTTTCTTGCAACGCGATCTGAATTCAGATTCAGAATGTCGCTCAATGAACGCGGTGAACGCGATTCTGATTGCTCGCTGCCATCACAGCCGGAAAAAAGTAACACACCGCTGAACAGCAATGGCAATACATAACGGGTTGGCATGGTGTGGATGCTAATTTTTCAGACGCATGATCGATACGTCGCTGTCGGATTCCTTCCCGGCAGCAGTGGCTGGTGCAGGCGCGGGTGAAACGTCCTTTTGCACCTGAGGCATCTGAGGCATGTTATGCCGGCTGTAAATCTCGGTATCTCTGCGTGACTGGCCGGGTGCATTGACTTTGAGGACATGATACGGATCGACGCGCTGTCCTTCCATGCCGGGGGAGCCATGCGGCATATCCGGTACGGCTAATCCAAAAGCATCGGGTTTTTCCTTGAGGAAACGGATGATATCCGGTGCGGGGATATGGCCTTCCATTACATATCCATTGACCAGGGCTGTATGACAGGAACCCAGCGATTCGGACATGCCTACTTTTTTGCGGATATCCTGGTTACCGACATCTTTGGTGATAACGGTGAAGCCATGTTCTTTCATATGATCGACCCATTTCTCGCAACAGCCGCAGGTCGGGCTTTTATAGACTTCGACAGTGGTTGTTGCCATGGCTTGCGCAACGATTCCTGACAAGCCTATGCTTAAAATGGTTCCGGTTAATAAGGTATGTATTTGCTTTTTCATTCTTTCTCCACATAAATTTTTCCACGCATCACTTTGAAATGACCGGGTAAAGGACAGGCAAAATCAATTTCTCCGGGTTGGTCAAACATCCAGATGATTTCATCCTGTTCATCAGGCTGGAGTCTGATCATACCGGGCTCTGCAAGGGGGGCATCGGGATATTTACGCCGCATTTGGGCTGTTTTTCTCAGATCTTTCATGGTGCCGATGAGCATTTCATGCTGATGATCCCCCTTGTTGACAACGATAATCCGAACCGTTTCATTTTTCGCGACCCGGATTTCATTCGGTAAAAACAGATTATCCACCTGCGTTATTTTGATATCCCGCGACACTGCATTGGCAGTGCCGGGTTTTCCTGTCGAACGGTTATCGCCTGCACTGACGGGCGCAGCCATGCCGATCATGGATAAAAGCATCAGGAATGTCACCAGTGGTATAATCTTTCTGAATAGAGTCATCATTGCGTGAGTGGATTTTTAAAAATCGGAGGTTGTTTCTGATCTGTCAGCCTGCAATGTTTCCCGCACCTAATGAATCCTTAGAATACGATCATGCTAAATCGTTCGCATTGATTTGTCCATTATACAACACCTTTTCAGAATTCATTTTTAACAGATGCAACATAATAAAGTACGTTACAACACGAATAAACTGCATAAAAAATTACGGCGTTTAGTCGGTACGGCCATAGCAGACTATACGATGATTGAAGACGGCGATCTTGTCATGGTTTGCCTGTCGGGAGGCAAAGACAGTTATACATTGCTGGATATTCTGTTGAATTTGCAGGCGCATGCGCCACTACGGTTTGAACTTGTCGCGGTTAATCTTGATCAGAAACAACCCGGATTTCCGGTTGAAGTACTGCCGAATTACCTGAGTCAAATCGGTGTGCCGTTTCGTATCGTGGAACAGGATACTTACAGCGTGGTTAAACGTGTTATTGCTGATGGCAAGACAACCTGCAGCCTGTGTTCACGATTGCGCCGCGGCGTACTGTATCGTGTGGCCGGTGAACTGGGTGCGACCAAAATTGCGCTCGGCCATCATCGTGACGACATGCTCGAGACACTTTTTCTGAATATGTTTTATGGCGGCAAGCTCAAAGCCATGCCGCCGAAACTGGTGAGCGATGACGGTCATCATATTGTCATCCGGCCATTGGCTTATTGTAAGGAAAAAGACATCGCCGCTTATGCGCAGGTTGCCGATTTTCCGATTATTCCGTGCAATCTGTGTGGATCGCAGCCCAATATGCAGCGTCAGGTCATCAAAGAGATGTTGTGGCAATGGGATAAACAACATCCCGGCAGGCTTGAGACCATGTTCCGGGCGATGCAGAATGTACAGCTTTCGCATTTGGCCGATGCACGGTGTTTTGATTTTAAGGGGTTGAAAACACAAGATAATCCATTCACCGATGGCGACGTTGCATTTGATGAAGAGACGTTTGAACCATTAATTGAAGAATTAATTCCGTCATTATTGGATGAAAAGCATCATGCGGAATTGAGTAATGACTAAAGGGCGCCTCGAAAAACCGCCACTTACCCAGTGCTGGTAAAATCACACTGTCCTGAACCTTCCCACAACCATCACCGATGAAAACTCGTAGCGCCATCAAGACCGACCTGTTTGCCGGCGAACCTCACCGCAGAAAAATCGACTCCTTGGCCGAAATCGAGGCGCACATTGATTTTACGGTGCTGGCAGCCGAGGTTGACCAGGTGGCAAGCTGATTCGCACCATCGGTCAGGTGCGGGCAAACTTTGCGATGACGATGATGGCGGCCTGCTACAACCTGAAACGACTGACGTAGATCGTGGCCTTCTGACGCCTAAAATGGGCCGAATCACCGCAGTCCGAGGCAATTCGAGGCGGAAAACAGGCAATACTGATCTGGTCAAGTAAAACCGGACACCCCTGTTAAGCGACTTTTTTCAACATTTCTGATTCCAGCTCATATTGATTCTGACTTTTTTCTAGATCCCACTCCCTCGAACAGGTTAACCGAGCTATCTGAAAAATATTTGTCCTGTGGTGGCGCGTTCTATCACGGAGAGGATGCGTGGAATCATATGGAGCAGGAAGCGGGAGATGTGGTTTCAGTGTTTATCGAAAAATACATTAAACCTGCAATTCGAGGCATCGAAGAAGTGGAAATTGAGTATCCAAAATCACTAAATCTACGATGGTCAGACCAAACAATAGAAATTTCTGACGAGATAGCTTCTTATGTCGTCCGGCGAGTATAAGTGCTCTCAAGAAACACCAGACAGTTGATTGACTTTAATGGAATTCTCAAGCAGTGGATGCAGAGGGGACGAGCTGCATGCC
>CAYXFV010000094.1:0-9592 GCA_964464365.1 uncultured Nitrosomonas sp.
GGCGCATTGCGGCGTTAAAATTGAACTCAAAATGCTCACATACTGCAAGTATGTTCCGCTTTTTTGTTCAATTTTGCCTTGCACTGCATCCCTTGATTGAGATCTTGAACAGGTTCCCGCTGAAGGGCGCACTGCCGCGTTAAAATCGAACGCAAAATCTCACATGCTGCAAGTATGCCATGCTTTTTCATTCAATTTTGCTTTGTACTGCATCCCTTGATTGAGATCTTGAACAGGTTCTCGCTGAGGGGCGTATTGCGGCGTTAAAATTAAACTCAAAATGCGCACATACCGCAAGCATGCCGTGCTTTTTTGTTCAATTTTGCTTTGTACCGCATCCTTTGATTGAGATCCTGAATCCGTTCTCACCTCACTGAATGGAAACTGACGCGGATTTGATTTCGACATCCGTCTGTTGTAATTGTTGTTTTTTCTGATGTTTTCTCTTTTTTATGTAAATTATGCTTGACGGGCAGCGTTAATTCTGTCACGCTAACAACGTTTTTTGTCAATGGAAACTAGGGTTCCGATTCCTGAATAATGATTGAATTGAGGGAATGTCTGGTCCAAGAGTTTCCGGTCTCGTAATAGCGAGACTCCACGGAGGGATAAAAGCCCGGGAGATTAGGTAATGTCTTTTGTACATTATATTCTCGGTAACCAGCCGTTAAAGGAGACTCGTTATGTATGCTTCAGCAGCCTTAGCCACTGCTTCAATCGTTTTATCGCTTTCTTCTTCTCTTTCTAGCAGTATTAACGCAACAACACCCAGATTTTCTGCTTTCGGATTATTCATACGGCATCGTATGAGCAACTGGTCGATCATTTTTTCTCGCACTATCCCGCTATCCCTGTTATCCCCGCATCTGATGCCGCCGGTATCTGAGATTGAACCGTTGGGCAATCTTTCAGACTTCCGGTTAATGAGCACGTTTTGACTTGAGCTGAATAATATTTCATTACATTTATTGGGGCATAACATGTCGACCGTTCAAAATCCCAAAACCAAAAGTTTTTCATCTGAAATGAAGTCAACCGATGCCGCCATGCTTAATCGCAGCATGGGGATCTGGAACAGTTTTACACTTGGCTTTGCAGTGGTTTCACCTGTCGTTGGGCTTTATGCCATCGTCGGGGTGCAGACCAACGTTACCGGCGGCGGCTGGTTTGCCGCGCTCGTTATATGTCTGGTCATGCAATTACTGGTGGCTACCGTCTATGCCGAACTTTCTTCCCAGTTTCCCATTGCGGGTGGCGCTTACAAATGGGCGCGTCAGCTTGGTGGTACCATTACCGGGCAATATGCCGGTGCGATCTACGTCTGTTCAACCATTGCCATGTTGACGACAACTGCCTACACAGGGGGGATTTGGCTCGCGATTCTGTTTGATTCCCCAAGTGCAACGGGAACCATGATGGTGTTCTGGGGACTGGTTTTTCTGCTGATTTGCATGCTGCTCAATCTTGCGCATGTCAATGTGTTTAAGTCAGTTATCGCACTCGGGGTCTATGCCGAAATTATTGGTTCATTCGGTATCGCTTTGCTGCTTTTCCTGTTCTTCCGCGAGCACCCTTTCTCCGAATTATTCCAGCATCTGGGTTCCGGTACGGCACCCGATCAGTTCTCTGCATTTTTAGCGGCGCTTGCCATCGCCGGATGGGCATTTATCGGGTTTGATGCCTGCTCAACAACTTCAGAAGAAACGCATCAGCCGAAACGCATGGTGCCCCGCGCAATTTTTTTCTCATTGTGTGCGGTAGGGGCCGTTGTTGTTTTTAACTCCGCCGCATTGACGTTATCGTTCGACCACGACACCCTGGCGAAAACCAGTGCGACATTCGATCCCATTACGCCGCTGATTACAACGCATATCGGCGACTGGTTTGAGAAACCCTTCCTGGCAATCGTGGTCATCGCGTTTCTCGCTTGTGGCGCATCTGTGGTCAAGTATACCTCGCGCATCGTATTTTCAATGGCGCGTGAAGGCAACATGCCGACATTTCTCAGCCATGTAACCGCTACCCAATCTCCCCGTAATGCAGTGCTCTGTACAGTATTTCTGGCAAGTCTGGGATTGCTGTTCGGACTTAACGATCAAGCTGTCGCCACCATCATTGCATTTGGTACCGGGGGACTCTATGCGATGTTTTCTATGACCACGGGCGTGGGTTTATACACCCGGCTTACCGGTCGCTGGGATCCGTCACTCGGTGAGCTGAAATTAGGCCGGTGGGGGCTGGTGATCAATATTATTGCCTTTCTTTGGTCATTATTCGAGTTGATCAACATTGCCTGGCCGCGTGCTTACCTGGCCGCGCCCGATGCACCCTGGTGGCAGCTCTGGGCCGTGCCGCTGGTTCTGGGCAGCATTATCAGCATGATGACCTTAACCATTTTGATAAGGAGAAGCAAATGAATCACGATAATGAATTCCTGTGGAAAAAAGGTATTCCGGGTGGATGTCACTGGTCTGGCATTGTACGTCGTGGCACGACCTTGCGCCTGACCGATGTAAACGGCGGTGCGAATGCGGCAGTGCTGTTCTTTAATCAGGAAGAAAAGCTCGAACGCTACAACATGGCAGATACGCTGAAAGCGCAGCATACATTCCGTCTGACCAAAGGGCACGCCTGTTATTCGGATATGGGGCGGATTTTCTGTTGCATTACCGCGGATACGGCGGGTTGGAACGATACGGTCTGCGGATTAAGCGATACCAGATTAATCCGGCAGAAATATGGCGTTGCGCGCTATCAGGAGCATCGCAATCAAATGTTCCGCAGTGGGCTGGACGGCATGCTGATCGAATTGGGTAAATGGGGATTGGGCATGCGCGACATCGTGTCCAACATTAACTTTTTTACAAAAATAACAGCCGATGCCAGCGGTGCATTGACTTTTCATGAGAACAACAGCAAGGCGGGCGATTATGTTGATCTGAGCTTTGAAATGGATACGCTGGTTATTCTCTCTGCCGCGCCGCATCCGCTGGATACAAAACCGACTTACCAGCCCGGCGCTGTCGATCTGGCGGCATTTGTGACACCTGCTGAAGCAGTTTCGGCATGTCAGCACATCGCCGAGAATGTCAGAGGATTGCACAATACCCATCAGCTCTATCATCCTTGTGGAGGTGCATTATGAGCATGCAAACCTTTGTGGAAAGCAAGCTTAATCTTGATCTCGCCGTGGTTGATGAAATTTGCGCGGCTGGCGAACCTTGGGTTGGCGTCGTCAGGCAAGGGCAGGTTTTCCGTATCATTGATCTGGAGGGCAATCAAGCTGTCGATACGCTGTTTTTCAATGCCGGTCACGCATTGGAACGTTATAGCGCCACCGATACCATTCGGGCTCAGAATAACCTGTATCTGACGACTGGCAGCAAACTCTGCTCCAATTTTGGCAACACCATGCTGTCGATCATCGCCGACACCTGTGGGCGCCATGACACATTGGGCGGCGCCTGCGCAGCAGAAAGTAATACGGTGCGCTACGCGCTGGAAAAGTACCCGATGCACAGCTGCCGGGACAATTTTCTGCATGCGCTGGCACACGAATCAGCCTGTGAACAATCAGGCATGAGCAAGCGCGATATCCCGAGCAACATCAATTTTTTCATGAATGTGCCGGTCACTGAAGACGGTAATCTGGAATTCGTCGATGGTGTTTCTGCACCCGGAAAATATGTCGAAATGCGGGCTGAAATGGATGTGCTGGTATTGATTTCGAATTGTCCGCAACTCAACAATCCGTGCAATGCCTATAACCCGACGCCCATCCGTTTGTTGATCTGGGATTGACCCGAATACCTGGAGAATCGTATGTTTAACAAAGTCTTGATTGCCAATCGTGGCGCCATTGCCTGCCGGATCATTCGCACGCTGCGCCGCATGCATGTAGGCAGCGTAGCGGTCTATACCGAAGCAGATGCTTTATCACGGCATGTCACCGAAGCGGATGAAGCCTATTGTATTGGCAGCGGGCTTGCTGCAGAAAGTTATCTGCGCACCGATAAAATCCTGGAAATTGCCCGGCAAAGCGGTGCGCAGGCGATCCACCCCGGTTATGGTTTTCTCAGTGAAAAAGCTGATTTTGCCGAACAATGTGCTGCATATGGCATCTGTTTCATCGGCCCGACGCCGCAGCAAATGCGCGACTTTGGCTTAAAGCATACGGCACGTGCCCTGGCGCTGGACAATCAGGTACCGCTTTTACCGGGTAGCGGCCTGCTGGAAAACCTCGCGACTGCCTGCCATCAGGCTAAGCATATCGGTTATCCGGTCATGCTGAAGAGCACCGCTGGCGGTGGCGGTATCGGCATGCGCCTGTGCTGGAATGAAGACGAATTGGCGGATGCCTATGAATCGGTCAAGACGCTGGCGCAAAACAATTTCAAAGATGCCGGTTTATTCCTGGAAAAATTTGTCGACCGCGCACGCCATATTGAGGTGCAGATTTTTGGTGACGGAAAAGGCCAGGTCGTCGCACTGGGTGAGCGTGATTGCTCCATGCAGCGGCGCAATCAGAAAGTCATCGAGGAAACACCCGCGCCCAATCTGACCGCGCATCTGCGCCAGGCATTGCTGGAAACCGCGGTGCGCCTCGGTAAAGCTGTCAATTATCAATCTGCCGGTACGGTTGAATATATTTTTGATGACGCCACGGGTCAGTTTTATTTTCTCGAAGTCAATACACGCTTGCAGGTCGAACATGGCGTTACTGAGGAAGTCACCAGCATTGATCTGGTGGAATGGATGGTGCGGCAGGCCGCGGGCGACCTTCCTTCCCTGGATTCTTTCACGATCAAACCAGGCGGCGCCTCCATTCAGGTACGGGTCTATGCGGAAAATCCCGCAAAAGATTTCCGACCGTCCAGCGGCATACTGACGGCAGCGGAATTTTCCGCCGCTGCGCGTGTTGAGACCTGGGTCGAACGCGGTATTGAAGTCTCCGCATTCTATGATCCGATGCTGGCAAAAATCATCGTACATGCGCCGCAACGCGAAGCGGCCATCAACATGCTGTTGACTGCATTGGACGGCACATCGCTGCACGGTATTGAAACCAATCTCGACTATCTCAAACAGATTCTGCGTAGCGCCGTGTTTCGCGATGGACAATCGAACACACAATTTCTCAACGGTTTTCACTATCAGTCGCACAGTATCGATGTGTTGAATGCCGGCGTGCAGACGATGATCCAGGATTATCCCGGACGCATTGGCTACTGGCATGTCGGCGTTCCGCCTTCCGGGCCGATGGACAGTCTGGCCTTTCGTCTGGCGAATCGGCTGGTCAATAATGCTGAAGATAGCGCCGGGCTGGAAATCACCGTGGCAGGCCCGACGCTGCGTTTTAACTGCGACAGCATCATCGCCATTTGTGGCGCTCCTATCAGCGTGCTGCTGGATAGCGAGCCATTGCCGCAATGGCAATCCCATATCGTCAAAGCCGGTGCTCTGCTACAGTTCGGTAAAATCAAGCAATCCGGCAGCCGGGTTTATCTGGCGGTGCATGGCGGTTTTCAGGTGCCGGATTACCTGGGTAGCAAATCCACTTTCACGCTCGGTCAGTTCGGCGGGCATGCCGGGTGCGTGCTGCGTGCTGGTGATGTCCTACATATTCCGCCGCTTCCAGCTTCCCGGCCTGCGCTGCAACACTTGCCGCAGCAATGGATTCCACCGTATACGGATCAGTGGGAAATCGCCGTGCTCTATGGGCCGCATGGCGCGCCTGATTTCTTCACTACCGCCGATATCGAACATTTTTTCAGCGCCGAATGGAAGGTGCATCATAACTCCAGCCGCACCGGCGTGCGGCTGATCGGCCCCAAGCCGCAGTGGGCGCGCAGTGACGGCGGCGAAGCCGGTCTGCATCCGTCCAATATTCACGATAACGCCTATGCGATAGGTGCGGTCGATTTTACCGGAGATATGCCGATTATCCTTGGGCCGGATGGCCCCAGCCTGGGCGGTTTTGTCTGTCCGGTTACCATTGTGCAGGCGGAATTGTGGAAAACCGGACAACTTAAACCCGGTGACAGCATTCGTTTCTATCCGGTATCCATAGAGCAGGCGCTGGCGCTGGAACAACAGCAGAATCAGCTGATCCGGCAGCTTCATGTCGAGGGCAATCCCTCAGCCTGCTCCCGAGCCGAAGAAGCGGGAAACCCGGTTTTGCACTGTATCCCTGAAAGTAAAACACAGGTACAGGTGACCTACCGTCAATCCGGCGACAAATACCTGCTGATTGAATATGGCCCGCCGGTGCTCGATCTGAATCTGCGTTTTCGCGCGCATGCGCTGATGACCTGGTTGCAGCAGCGCATCGACAGCGGTGAGCTCACTGACATACTGGATCTGACGCCTGGCATTCGTTCGCTGCAGATCCATTTTGATTCCCGCCGACTGGCGCGGGATACGTTACTGCAATTGTTGATCGCAGGGGAAAGTCAATTGCCCGCAATCGACGATATGGAAGTGCCTTCCCGCATTATCCACCTGCCGTTATCGTGGGATGATGCTGCCACGCGGCGTGCTATTGAGAAATACATACAATCGGTGCGCAGCGATGCCCCCTGGTGCCCAAGCAATATTGAATTTATCCGCCGCATTAACGGACTGGAAAGCGTTGAAGCGGTTCAGCATATCGTTTTTGACGCCAGTTATCTGGTCATGGGCCTGGGGGATGTTTATCTGGGTGCTCCGGTAGCCACGCCGCTGGATCCGCGCCACCGCCTGGTCACGACCAAATACAATCCGGCGCGTACCTGGACGCCTGAAAATGCCGTCGGCATCGGCGGTGCTTACCTTTGCGTGTACGGCATGGAAGGCCCGGGGGGGTATCAGTTTGTTGGCCGCACCGTACAAATGTGGAATCGCTATCGCCAGACTGCCGATTTTAAGGATGGTCAACCATGGTTATTGCGTTTCTTTGATCAAATCCGTTTCTATCCGGTCAGTGAAAGCGAATTGCTCAAACTGCGCAAGGATTTTATCAGCGGGCACTTCAAACTGCGCATCGAAGAAACTACACTGAATCTGCGGCAATACAATACCTTTCTGCAGCAGCAGGCGGACAGCATCAACGCATTCAAGACCCGGCAGCAGGCCGCGTTTGAAGCCGAGCGGCAGCGCTGGGAAGCGAGCGGCCAGTCGCACTATGTCAGTGAAGATACACTCGACGAAGCGGATGTGCAAAGCGAACTGGATTTGCCGGAAAATGCGCAGCTTGTAAGTTCCCAGGTAACCGGCACAGTTTGGAAAGTACTGATCAACGCCGGTGAGTTTGTGGAAGCAGGTACACCGGCGGTCATTATCGAGTCGATGAAAATGGAATTCTCGATCGATGTGCCGGTCACCGGCACGGTGCAACAGTTGTTCTGTAAACAAGGCGGATATGTATCCGCCGGGCAAGTACTGTTCATCATTCAGGAAAAGGAGTAATGATGCAAAAACTTCTCCCTTTGGGTAATATCCCATCTTTGCTTCAGCGTTATGCGAGCGGTACGTTATCACCGACGCAAGTCATCGAAGCCATTCATGCCGAAATTCAGAATGATCCGGATCATATCTGGATTACCACGCTTTCATTAGAATCACTGCGAGATTACGCGCGTAAAGTGGAAGCACAAGGCATGGCGTCATTGCCGCTGTATGGCATACCTTTCGCGATTAAAGACAATATCGATCTGGCGGATGTGCCGACCACGGCAGCTTGTCCGGCTTTTGCCTATACGCCGTCCCGCAGTGCAGCCGTAGTGCAGAGACTAATCAATGCCGGTGCTATTCCGATCGGCAAAACCAATCTCGACCAGTTCGCCACCGGGTTGAATGGCACACGCTCTCCCTATGGCGCGTGCCGCAATGCATTCAATCCCGATTATATTTCCGGTGGCTCCAGCTCGGGTTCGGCTGTCGCTGTTGCCAAAGGACAGGTCTGTTTCAGTCTCGGCACCGATACCGCAGGTTCCGGCAGAGTTCCCGCTGCTTTTAATAACCTGATCGGCCATAAACCCACCAAAGGCTGGATTTCGGCGCAAGGTGTCGTGCCCGCCTGCCGTTCTCTCGATACGGTATCCATCTTCGCGTTTACCGCAGCCGATGCGGCGCGCATCCTGACAATGGCTGCCGTTTATGACGCAACAGACAGCTATTCCAGAAAAAGAGAAAGACATAGTTTCGATTTTGGCGCGGTATCGCATTTTCGTTTCGGTGTTCCACGGAAACAGCAGTTGAAGTTTTTCGGCAATCATGACAGCGAACGGTTATTCAATGCCGCAGTCATGCGTATGCAGGAACTGGGTGGGGAAATGGTTGAAGTTAATTTCGAGCCTTTTCTTGAAGCGGCCCATCTTCTTTACGGCGGCCCCTGGGTTGCCGAACGTTATGCGGCCATTCAATCGTTCTTCGCGCTGCACAGCGATCAAATTATTGCGCCGGTGCGTAATATTATCGCGTCTGCGAAACAGTATTCTGCTGCGGATGCCTTCGATGGCATCTATCAACTACGCATAATTAAACAACTGGTGGATCAGGTCTGGGCCGATATCGATTGTCTGCTGACACCAACTGCCGGAACGATTTATCCCATTGAGGCCCTATGTCAGGACCCCATACGTCTCAATACCGACCTGGGTTACTACACCAATTTCATGAATCTGCTCGATTATGCCGCAGTCGCGATCCCTGCCGGTTTCCAGAGTAATGGACTACCTTTTGGCATTACGCTGGCAGCGCCAGCCCATCAGGATGAACCACTGCTGAATCTGGCCCAGCGTCTGCAACAAACCTGTGCACTTCCGTTAGGCGCAACCGGCATTGCATTTCCCCAGAATACCTCCCGCCCTGTCACATCCCAATCCGATCAGGTACGCATCGCCGTCTGTGGCGCGCATTTATCCGGCTTGCCATTGAATGCGCAATTAACCAATCGCCAGGGCCGGTTAGTGGCCAGCACGACAACTTCACCCGACTACAAGCTCTACGCATTGCCGGGAGAAGCGCTGCAACGCCCCGGATTAATCCGGGTCAGCCCAAGTGAGCAAGGTACGGCGATTGCTGTGGAAGTTTGGGAATTACCGGTAGGTGAACTGGGCAGTTTTGTCGCTAGTATTCCGCCACCATTAGGCATCGGTACCATCACACTGGTAAACGGCGAAACAGTCCAGGGCTTTCTGTGTGAGCATTACGCCATCGGCAGTGCAAAAGATATCAGTCACTTTGGCGGATGGCGCAACTACCTGCTGAAGCAGGATCAATCAACAATGCAACAGATATGATGGTGATGCTGGGGGTCATTGCATTCAGTCCGAGTAGGCTCGATTAGTTTCACGTAATTGGGTTTTTCGCAAAGATTAATACACCCGATTATACATGGCTAACAGGGCCTACTCGGGCTTTAGTCCAGACTATTTCTGCCATGCGCGAATCCGTCGCTGTATGTCATCGTTGGACACGACCCGTCCGTACCTCGAATCCTCGAGTCCGCGCGCCACCATTCTTTCAAATGCCAATTCACGCGTTATCTCTTCATACGTAACCTGAGTTCGGGATAAGAAAAGAAGAGGTGGACGTCTGCCTTTTTGCGTAA
>CAYXFV010000095.1:0-8874 GCA_964464365.1 uncultured Nitrosomonas sp.
TTTAAATTACCGTTTTTATACCATAAGTGGGTCAAAATTAGATTGTCGTTGACAGTCAGTTTTTTCATAACTAATCGGGCAGGACAAAGAGTACATAGTGGAGTCACGCCGTCATCTGTTACTTTAAAATCCTCTGCAGGGTATTTTAGAGGCGAAACATATACAGTTGTCCTGAAAAAAGAAGGTTTTTATCTAAAAACCTATACATTGAATAGTACTGTTAATGGGTGGTATTTCGGGAATATTTTTTTTGGTGGGCTTATTGGAGTGCTGATAGTCGATCCTGCAACTGGAGCAATGTATAGTCTACCTGATAGAGTTGATATTTCTCTAGATAAATCTACTGCCTCAATTAATAACAATATTCTGAAATTAGTAACTATTGACTCTTTGTCTCCAGAGCAGGTTTCAAAGTTAGTAAAATTATAAGTATAACAAGCGATTGAAATTGTCCCATTTTGACGGATAATTTTTTCATCGATCCGAGCAAGTCTCGACTGTAAAAGAGGATTACAAGAGACCATCTCATTAACTACGAAATTGTGGCCCATTTTTTAAATATTTCAGTTTTAATGCCGGGTTACGCAAGCTCAACCCGGCCTAGTGTGCCCGGCATGGGCTAGAACTTGTTATCTGAAAGTTCGCGTAGCCCGGTAGGCCCGATTTGCCCTGCGTAATCGGGCATTCGTGTTAATCGGACTCCCATGTCACACCTTAATGCCAGGTTACGCTTTGCTAACCTGGCCTACCTCGACTAAAATCTTTAGTCTGGTACATTACGATGCCGTTGAAATGAAAGGAATCCATTCGTTAGAAGCTAAACGCGGCGAAATTCGTTTGGATTGTGTTTTTATTTTGAGCTGTGTTTTAATGTGGAACATCGTGTAACCAGACTGAATATATCAATGACAAACACTGAAACTGAAACCAGACACATCACAAAGAACACTGAAAGACATATGGTTGCTCAATCGCGGCGACTGACTGCACTGTTATCACCATCCCTCCTGTTCACATGGACGGCGTGCGCCACCGCGGAAGGCTTCATCACGGAGGATTTTTTGCTTTCCGATACCGATAAGGAAAAGCGCGTCGGCGAGGCGTATTACCGCGCTGATCAGCAATGGATGGTTTATCAGGCGGAAGTCGCTGACGATAATCCTTTTTACCAGATTTATCTGAAAAATCTGAGCAACGGTCATATCCACCGGGTTTCGCCCGGTATCGGCAAGACAACCTGTTCGTGGATTCATCCCAATGAGGACAAGGTATTATTCTCGTCCACGCATAATGATCCGGATGCAAAAGCTAAAATGACCGAAGAGCTCGAACAGCGGAAATCGGGTGAGCGCAGATCCTATGCCTGGGATTACGATGCGCACTACGATATTTATGAAACCGATCTGGAAGGCAATAAAATCAAGAACCTGACCAATGTAATGGGTTACGATGCGGAGGCTTCCTGGTCGCCGGATGGTAAACATATTGCGTTTGCATCCAATCGCAGGGCTTATACGGATCAATTAACCGAAGAAGAAGCTGCGTTATTCAAAAAAGATCCGTCTTCGCTGATCGATATTTACATCATGGATGCTGACGGTTCCAACGTAAAGCGACTTACGCACAATAATTCCTATGACGGTGGGCCGTTTTTCAGCCCGGATGGCAAGCGTATCGTATGGCGACGTTTTTCACCGAATGGACACGAGGCTGAAGTATTTACCATGAATATTGACGGTTCCGACCAGAAGCAGATTACGAACTTGAAAGCGCTGTCATGGGCACCTTTTTATCATCCTTCAAACAAATACATTATTTTCTCGACCAACCTTCATGGGCACCGCAATTTTGAATTGTATATCGTGGATGTCGACGGTAAAAAAGAACCTGTCCGCGTCACCAATAAAGTAGGATTCGACGGTTTGCCGGTGTTCACACCTGATGGCACTCATCTGACCTGGACCAGCGGCCGCGTTCCAGCCCAGAAAGGCCATCTGTTTCATGGCAAATGGGATCATAAAAAAGCCATGAAAAGTCTTGCGCTGGAATAATCCGATCAGTCATGGTCGGCAGGCGGCATCGGGCTGAAGCAGCCGGTGCTGCCTGTTCGTGCTGTTTCACAACAAACACGGCACGGTTTAACTCGAAAAAAATCGCCGCTTTCTTTCCTGTTTATTCATATAGAGCGGTTCGTTCGGTTCAAGTACGAGCCCCCAGGATTGAATCTTTTCCCAGGTTTCAGGAAACTGTTCCAGCCGCTTAAAACGCAGCGCATGTTTTCTGAATGTACTTCTTTTGTTTTGATTATGCAGCATTCTAAAAAGCAGCTGCCAGCCAATGTCGGAATCGTTGTTTTTAGCCAGCCATGATTCCAGCAGTTGGATCGCACGATCAGGCTGCTCCTGTTTCATGAACGTCCGAACATCGGTAATCACCGAATGTGCTGATTTATGGGATAACTGATTCTGCATCAATTGATCCTGTTTGATCACGATCGCAGATTCGTCATGCTGTTCAGCACCTTGCGCCGCCTTTTTCAATGCAATCAGTTTCTGCAGCGATTGCTGGTATTGTTTATCGGCCTCGTGGCCTCGCACGGCGGGATCAGCAGCTGTAATGAAATCGGTGTCGATGACAGCATCGGATTGCCCGCGTTTTTTCCGATATAACCATAATGCGCACAATAATAACAGGATCGCCAGAAGACCGCCCGCAACAGACAACAGCTCATCGGCATTCAAAGCCGGATACGGTGCAGCAGTACTCACAGTATTGTGCTCAAAAACTGCGCCAGAATTATCGGCGTCACCGCCATCATCGGCCATGACTGAAACCGGGAAAGATTGAAGCGATGTCGGTGTTGCGGCATCGATCACCCGGCCTGCGGTACTGTGCTCAATGCCGGACTTAACGTCCAGATACTTCAACTCCAATTGCGCGATACGTTCATCCAGTGCCACAATCGCCTGAGACTCTCTTTCAAAACCATATTCCAATGCGGCGATGCGTTGCAGCAGTTGCTTGACAGTGACCCGGTTGTTAGCGGGCGAATCAACGGACGATTCAAACACCGGTTGCGCCGCATTCAACCATGCAGCACATAACAAAAATATTACAAAAAAACCCAGACAGATCTGTTTTACCAAACCATAAATAGCTGTCGATTGAGATTCACCTTGTATACTTTGTATTTTCAGCAAAAATAATCACTCGAATTCATTATTTACAATAAGTTGTGACGGCCTGATTCGCTTCGTTGATTTTTTGTTCGCGCACATCATCGTCAACATAAGTCAGGCCGCCCTCACCATCAGGCACCCGCAAGCGCGGCGACTCCAAAAATAACCTTAATCTGCTTTGTGCGTCAATGCATTTTTGCTGATTCTCAGCAACTTTTAATTTCTTTTCGGCTTCTTTGTTCAATCGCTCCTGGCGGCGCTTGTCATATTCAAACCGCTCATCAATCTGCGTTGTAGATTTATCCACATCGTCTTCCTTTTTGGTTTCCGATAATGAAACCGGTGTTGGCGCAAAATTGATCCTTAAGCGCTGTTCGTTATGAACCTTACCTGAAAGCGGCGGCTGATCCGCATACTGTGTTTTACCGTTTTCATCAATCCATTTGTAGATCTGCGCGTAAACAGGCATGTTGAGTAACATTAATGAAATCATGACGACTAAATAACGCATTTTTTTCTCCAGGAATATCCGAGTGATCATAAAAGGAAATAACAGTATTACTCTACGGATAAAACCGCCGCAAAATAAACCTTTTAACGGTAAAAACAGATCAATATGCCTTTGTTGCGATGAATTACCGCAAAAAAACATACGATTTGGATATAATACTGCTTTGCAAAGGATAGTTACCCCATATGCAGCTCATTCAAAAAGCACTCACCTTTGATGATGTTCTATTGATCCCTGCCCATTCCACGGTTCTGCCACGTGAGGTCAGCCTTGCCACACAGATCACACGCACCATTTCCCTGCATATCCCGCTTGCATCAGCGGCGATGGATACCGTAACCGAGGCACAGCTTGCGATTGCCATTGCGCAGGAAGGCGGTATCGGGATTCTGCACAAGAATATGTCTATCGAACAGCAGGCCGCGCAGGTCGCCAAAGTCAAACGTTTTGAAAGCGGTGTCGTCAAAGATCCGATTACCATTCCACAGAATATGACGGTACGTGAAGTACTGGATGTAATCCGGACGCACCATATCTCCGGCCTGCCTGTCGTGAATGGCAAAAAAGTGGTCGGTATCGTCACCAATCGCGATCTGCGTTTTGAAACGAACCTTGACCAGCCTGTCAAAAATATCATGACCCCCAAAAAACGGCTGATCACGGTCAGTGAAAACACCAGCCGCGCGGAAGTCATGAATCTGCTGCACAAACACCGCCTTGAGCGTGTGCTGGTCGTCAACGATGCCTTCGATCTGCAGGGTCTGATCACCGTCAAGGACATTACCAAAATGGCCGAACACCCCTTGGCCTGCAAGGATGATCAGGGACGGTTACGTGTCGGCGCGGCAATCGGTGTCGGCGAAGGCAGTGAAGAACGCGCGGATGCTCTGGTTAAAGCCGGCGTGGACGTCATTGTGGTGGATACCGCACATGGTCACTCGCAAAGCGTGCTGGATCGCGTCAGCTGGGTCAAGAAAAATTATCCGGACATTCAAGTCATCGGCGGCAATATTGCAACGGCGGATGCTGCGCGCGCGCTGGTCGACAGTGGCGCAGATGCGGTTAAAGTCGGTATTGGTCCAGGCTCGATTTGTACCACGCGGGTCGTTGCCGGCGTGGGCGTGCCGCAGATTACCGCAATCCATAACGTTTCAGAAGCTTTGAAAGGAACAGGCGTACCGGTAATCGCAGATGGCGGCATCCGCTACTCGGGCGATATCGCCAAAGCACTGGCAGCGGGCGCCAACTTGGTCATGCTCGGCGGCCTGCTGGCCGGAACAACCGAATCTCCCGGTGAAATCGAACTGTACCAGGGCCGTTCCTATAAAAGCTATCGCGGCATGGGTTCTCTTTCTGCCATGCAGCAGGGTTCCAGTGACCGTTATTTTCAGGAAAAAGAACAGAAAAACAACGACAAGCTTGTTCCGGAAGGCGTGGAAGGCCGCGTTCCTTTCAAAGGCAGTATTGCCGCCGTCATCCACCAACTCATGGGCGGCGTGCGCTCAAGCATGGGTTATCTGGGTTGCGCCAGCATTGCTGAGATACATGAAAAGGCGGAGTTTGTCGAAATTACCTCTGCGGGTGTCCGTGAATCGCATGTTCACGATGTGCAGATCACGAAAGAAGCCCCCAATTACCACATCAAATAACCACAAACGCTTATGCACCAGAAAATCCTTATCCTGGACTTCGGGTCCCAGTATACGCAGCTTATTGCGCGGCGCATCCGCGAAACCCATGTTTATTGCGAGCTGCATCCTTATGATGTAACGCCGGAATTCATCGCCGCATTTGCGCCTCAGGGCATCATCTTGTCCGGAGGCCCCGCTTCCGTAACTGAACAGGAAACACCGCGCGCGCCGCAGATTGTCTTTGAACTTGGCGTTCCGGTATTGGGCATCTGTTATGGCATGCAGACCATGGCCGCGCAACTGGGCGGACGTGTCGAAAACGCACAAGTGCGCGAATTCGGTTATGCCGAAATCAATCCCAACGGACATGGCGCGCTGTTCAGCGATATCCGCGACCGCATGGATACCGACGGCAACCCCGTGCTGGAAGTCTGGATGAGTCATGGCGACAAGGTTGAAGCTTTGCCGGCAGGTTTCGAAATCATGGCCTCCAACGCGGCGACGCCGGTTGCCGCAATGGCCGATGACAAACACCGCTTCTACGGCATACAGTTTCATCCGGAAGTCACCCATACCCCGCAGGGCAAAACCATCATCGATCGTTTCGTGCATGGCATCTGCAACCTGGGGCAGGACTGGAACATGCCCGACTATATCGAAGAAGCTATCGATAAAATCCGCACCACGGTAGGCGATGAGCGCGTGATTCTCGGCTTGTCGGGCGGCGTCGATTCATCAGTCGCGGCGGCTTTGATACACCGCGCCATCGGCGACCAGCTGACCTGCGTGTTTGTCGATAACGGCCTGCTGCGTACAGGCGAAGCGAAACAGGTGATGGATACGTTCGCCGATCATTTGTCCGTGAAAGTCATTCATGTCGACGCCAGCCGGGATTTTTTCAATCAACTGAAAGGGATTACCGATCCCGAAGACAAGCGGCGCATCATCGGTCGTGAATTCGTCGAAGTATTTCAGGCGGAATCCGCCAAAATCACCGATGCCCAATGGCTCGCGCAAGGCACCATTTATCCGGATGTCATTGAATCGGCCAGCGCCAAAACCAAAAAAGCCAATACCATCAAATCGCATCACAACGTCGGCGGCCTGCCGGAAACGCTGCGTCTGAAACTGCTCGAACCCCTGCGCGAACTGTTCAAGGATGAAGTCCGCGAACTCGGCCTGGCACTCGGCCTGCCGCGCGAAATGGTTTACCGCCACCCCTTCCCCGGTCCGGGGCTGGGTGTGCGCATTCTAGGCGAAGTCAAATACGAATACGCCGAATTGCTCAGGCAAGCCGATCAGATTTTTATCGAAGAACTGCACCACTCCGGCTGGTATGAGAAAACCGCTCAGGCTTTTGCCGTTTTCATTCCGGTCAAATCCGTCGGTGTCATGGGTGATGGCCGGACGTATGAATATGTCATCGCGTTGCGCGCCGTGCAGACACAGGACTTCATGACCGCCAACTGGGCCGAACTGCCGTACACCCTGCTGGGCAAAGTATCCAACCGCATCATCAACGAAATCCGCGGCATTAACCGCGTGGTTTACGATATATCCGGAAAACCGCCAGCCACGATTGAATGGGAGTGATCTCCCGTTGTAAAACGCCGGCACCGGACCAGCATTCTTACGCCTGTTTTCTTGATTTGCGATTGGGTATCAAACTGAGAATACAGGAAAAAACCACGAGCATGGATGATGACTGGATTTGAACAATACCCTCAAATCAACATATACGCCAAAGATACCCTGGTGGGTACCGTGTATTTTGAGCAACCACGAATTTGCCATTTTCGTTATGATGCTGCCTGGATAGCAACCGGATATCCTATTTCACCCCATATGCCGTTATCGGGGCAGATTAAATCCGAAACAATCATTCATTTTATTCGTAATTTATTCCCGGAAGGTCGTGCATTCGATGTGCTGCTGGAGACGCAAAGCCTGCCGAAAAACAACCTTTATGCCATCCTAACACCATTGTCCGGGATACGGCGGGCGCGCTGACCTTTAATATGACCATATGGGATGGAAAATTTCGCTTATCCGTTGCAGGCGTGCAGAATAAACTGAATGTTTACAAAGATGAACGCGGCGATTTGTTTTTAGCCGATGGCGCATATTCCAATACGCATATTCTCAAGTTTTCTTCCGACGAATTCCCGACAGTGGTCATCAACGAACTCTATTGCATGCGGCTTGCGGCGGCAACATGGCTCAGTGTAGCAAAGGTCGGACATAAAAAACTGGATGATCGCAGCGCGCTCATCGTAGAACGCTTTGATAGACAGGTAAGCGCCGCTGGCGTTGATAAGCGTCACCTGATCGATGGCTGTCAGGCATTGGATTTGCCGCCTGAATACAAATACGAGCAGAATTTCGACGACGCCAAAGTGGTAGCGCATATCCGTGATGGCGTCAGTTTAAGCAAACTGTTTGCCTTTCCGTACCTGCGCACGCTACTCAGGTTATGATCGATTGGATACTGTTTAATCTGATCATCGGCAACAGTGATGCGCATGGCAAAAACATCAGCTTCTTTGTCGCGGCACACAGGGTTTATCGATAACACCGTTCTACGATCTGGTATCCGTCGTTTTTGAAGCGGAGCAGCAGGAACAACTGAACACGAATTTAGCCATGGCGATTGGCGACAATTTTGATATCAACACCATCAGCGCATTGGATTTACTGAACATGGCGGATAAAGCCGGAATCAAATTCGACGTGTTAAAACGAAGACTCGACAGACTGATTCATCTTTGCCGCACCACCGCAACCACACTTGATTTTTCACCAGAAGAATTATCATCGCAGCAACTGGAAACAATCCATGAACTCAGCAGGCTGATTGGTGAGCGATGTACGGCGCTGTCAGCGCAAAACAGTCAGTTTGGCGCGGTTATACGAACGGCTTTTAGTTTGCGCTCTTGACTTGGAATAGCCAATAAGCGATTCTTATTGACCAGATCCATCCGTAAATCTTTTAGCAGGGTGCTGAAAAGCGTATACCCATTCAAGAGAGAAATTCCATGCAAACAGCAAAACAAATTATTGATCAAGTATCAGACCAGGCGAGCTGGGACGACATCATGTATGGGCTTTATGTGAAGCAAAAAATAGAAAAAGGACTGAAAGCCGTTGAAGATAAACGCACAGTATCCCATGTAGAAGCAAAAAAACGATTGCTGGATAATGCAGATTAATTGGACAAAATCAGCGCTTGATGATCTGGAAGCAATTCAAGTCTATATTTCCAAAGATTCTACATTTTACGCAAGACAATTTATTGAACGAATCTTCGAAACAGTCAGCAGGCTGGAAGATTTTCCGAGACTGTCCCATAAACTGTAGTAGTTCAGATTTGATCTGACAGTAGTTCTTGCCAAAGGGTGGGATTACCCGGTTTGATAGAGGTGCGAAACTTTATCAACCAAGCGCGCAAGCGCAAAGGAGTAATCCTATGAGTAGTTTTCAACAAAAAGTCATCAAACACAAGATTCGCCAGGACAAGCAAGTGATTAAGAAGGCTGTTTATCTGGCGTTGGGT
>CAYXFV010000096.1:0-8256 GCA_964464365.1 uncultured Nitrosomonas sp.
CGCTCATAAAAATTATGAACACTATTATTTCATTATCTAATGCAAATTGGAATTAACTATCTTTAAACAGCTTCAAGAATCAAATTTTTGCCATTCTTTTTGGCACGATACAATGCTTCATCGGCGCGCTTGAAAACATCTTCCTGCGTTTCATTCGGGTTGCACTCGGCAATGCCTGCACTAAACGTAATGAGTACTCTGTTGTTTTCATAAAGAAAAAAGCGTTTCATCAAGTTGCGTCTTATCCTGGATAGTATCTCGACAGCATCGGTGAGTTTTGTATTGGGTAACAATACTATAAATTCTTCGCCGCCATACCGTGCCACGATGTCATCAGTCCGTGTCGTGGCTTTTATGGAGTCAATCAGAAATACGATGGCTTCATCACCTGCCTGATGGCCATGGGTATCGTTGAGTTTTTTGAAGTTATCGATATCCAGCAAAGCATAACACAAAGGCTGCCGCTGCCGTTTTGAGCGTGAGATTTCGCGCTCAAATGCAAGATCCAGGCCACGGCGATTCAAAACCCCAGTTAAATGATCCTCATGAATTTTTTCACTGATATGCTGCAATTCTGCTTCAAGCTGATTGATTTTTGTCTGTGCGGCTTCTACTTCCGCACGGGCAACGATGAAGTCGGTGCGGTAACGTTGCGTTTTTTCTTGCATTTTTCGGGTTTCGCTCATGATTTCCACGAGTAACCGATTAAACACTTCCAAATCGTCGGCATGGTTGATCTGATTGGCGCAATCTTTGATCTTGTCGCTAAACTCTCCTGTTTCTTCAGATAAATCTTCAATATTGCTGATAAGACTGGTGATCATTTTTATCAGCGTTTCCCTGGAATCACTCAGACTGCGTTTAATGATGCTTTGCCTTTGAGCGATTTCTTCCAGCTGGCACTCGGCTTGGGTAATTGATCGCTGACTTAAAGGCCGGGATACGGTTTCCTGCAATTTTGTAATCTGGTTTCTAACCCATTCATCTTCAATCAATAATTCTCGTGCGCTGTCGATAAGCTTATGGAGCAGACGAAGCAGGCCACGTTGCAACTTTGCGCCATCTTCGATGCTGCAATCAAATTTTTCCAGGTATTGCGAGTAATGGTCAATAAATTGTTCCATTTCCTCTTTATTCTGAATATGGCGGATTGTCTGTGCCAGATCATTGGTTTCTTTGGTAAACGCCGGATTGGTAAGCGGAATGGTTGCGACATGCTCCAGAATATGCGCCAGCAGCTCCGGCAACTGATTGGTATAGTGAATTTGCAGAACAGGATCCCGTGGTAGCTGCGCCTGACCGGATTCTGTTTTCTGTGTAATGGAACCGGCAGCAGGTGTTGGTTGATTTGTATTTTCCGGCTTCAATACAGCAATTTTTTCACTTGCATCGGCCACCGATACTTTCCAGGACTCAATCAATGCATGAATTTTTTCATGCAGTTGGCTGGGGTCATTACAATGCATTAAAACGTGCTGCAGGTCTTCTCGTTTTTTAGCTATTGTAAGTTTGCCGTGATGGATTTCCAGTTGTTTTAAGAGCAGTTCAATGGTTTTGTTCCAGGAGGGAGCGGTGCCTTGCGTTTCTTTTTTGATTGAAGGTATCGCAGGTGTTGTTGCGGAAACAACCTTACTCAGCAAAGTCAATTTATATTTTTCCCAGTCGTTATCCCGAATGGCCCGCGTCAGCGTATTGGAGAAAGTGATCAATTCCTGATTAGACCGGGGAATTTCGGTGGCAAGCTCAGAAAGCAGATGCTTGGTATTTGTGTTCATTTGATCATGAACATTTCCGGCTATCTGATCGTATATTTTCTGGTAATTGTCAGGCGTCGGCGGGATTTTCAGTGTGGCCAAACGGTGCAGGGCTTCACGCGCTATTGCTGAAGGAGAGGAATCATTCAATTTACTCATCATTATTTTTTGCCTTGTTCTTGACCTGATTGAATATCGATACAATGATCACTTAGGATAGTTTAAATTGTTTTTAAATTTTAATGATATGTTTTCATGTCTCAAGTTTTAAACAAGTCTGGAAAATAACCTTATTTTTATAACAAATTATTTCCTGTATTCCATAGGCGTTCAATAATTCAATAGCACTATTTTCTTGATATAACTCAACGCGTAATTTTGATGAAGAAGATTAGAAGGGATTTGAATCAAATCGACGTAGATAGTTGGTTTTGTTGTATTTCAGGCCAGAAAATCCCCCAACTTCGACAATAGTTTGAAAAAATATTCCTTATCACAAACCAACTTCTTTCGAATGGAACGCTGATGCGCGAAGTCCGAACTGTTCAGATGACAATAGGTGAAATTGACGTATCGCAAATCAAATTTGATTTGCGTTCTCGGGACGACATACCCAAGGTGTTGCGCGGCTTGCAGCATCTGTACATGAACGAACCCTTGCGCGAGAAGATTTTTGCATTGCTGGAAAATGAAATTGCACCCAAAGTGAACAAGCGTAAAGGTCGTCCTGGCATGACACTATGGCGTATTCTGGTTTTTGGTGTGTTGCGTCCGGACTTGAATATTGACTACGACCGTTTTCATGAGCTGAGCAACCAGCATCGCACCCTGCGGCAAATGCTCGGACACGGCTTGTATGATGAAGACAAGGAATATGCTTACCAAACGCTGGTGGACAACGTTGGGCTGCTCACGCCGGAGTTACTGGACAAACTGAACCAGATCATCGTAGCAGGAGGGCATGCACTTGTAAAAAAGGGCGACGCAGCCCTGCGTGGGCGGTGCGACTCCTTTGTTGTTGAAACTAACGTTCATTTTCCAACCGACATCAATTTGTTGTGGGACGCGATGCGCAAAGCCATTACGCTGACCGCGCACTGGAGTGAAAACCAACAATTCAGTGATTGGCGTCAATATTGTTACAACCTGCGTCTATTGAAACGAAAGCTGCGTGAGGTGCAGCAAAGCAAGCGCCGCGCCAGCACGGATCAAAAGCCCATTCAGGTTATACAGGCGCATCAGCGCTATCTTGATCAGGCGCAATATTACCTGAACAAAATTCAAACCACCTTGCCAAAATTGGTTACGATGACTTCTGCCGAATGCCTGTCAAGAATTGAAATTGAAGGCTACATCCGGCATGCGCTGCGGCAAATCGATCAGATCGAACGCCGAGTCATACGGAACAGTTCCCCGTTACGCGGCAACGATGGCTTTGGACCCATGAAAACCTCGGAAAAATTTGCAGAAAAACAAGGGCTATTATCTCAAATCCTGCAATTCAGGACACAAAAAATCAACCTGTATCACCCATGAATAAATGCATTACATAATTATTCAGGGCCGACTAATTACAATTCCCTAAGAAAATCAGCATAGAAGTAATCTATGCTTTTTGAGTAAACTCAAAAGCACTATAAATGCAACAAAATAAAAGTAATGTGAGAAAAATCACAAGATGAGGATTGCTCTAGATGTTGAGTCCCACGGTATGCTGGTATATATGAGTTACGTGAAAAATTATTCCGTAATCGTGTATTCGATAGAGAATCATTTGGAAATGGCATTGTATAATATGAAAAAAGATCGTGAATGTATCCAGCCCATCGTTGCATGATTCTGGATCATAAATTTACTTGTGAAGTAGGATTGGAATTACTTCTTCTCTTAGCTTGTTTTATTTCTGTACACGGTATATGTTCCGTAATACCGGCTGGGGTAAGTCTCGTATATCTTAACTACATTTGATTTGATAGTATTTGATTGATTTTGTGGAAAATCTAAATATTGTTGAATGATAAAACAAAATATTGTTTGGGTTTGTGATCTTGGCTGTGCTGATTGTTGATTACATCAACCGAATGGCAGTTTTTTCAGGTGAAAGTTTTCGTGTTATTTCCAAGTGGATTATCTGTTGCATTGCAGATGTATGTTTTTGCCACATGACTTGATGTTTTTGCGGTTGTTTCCAAGATAAGGACAAATGTTGGAGTAAATCGTTTTCGGCAGATCATTTCACCACATGTGGAAAAGCATTGCTCGAAATGGTATAAAGCGCAGCTGAGTTTAATGAACATTTATCGATTGAAACGCCAACAGATTCTCAATTTCAAGAAAACATTCATAAAACAGAACCCGTCAAGCATTGCCTGTGCAACGTCCCGGTACAATAAACCCTATGACTTCTTCAACGACACAAACGATTTCAGATGCCGCACAGCAGCATATTGTGCAGTTAATCGCCGCCGAACTCGCGGTCACGCCTCAGCAGGTTGCAGCAGCCGTTAACCTGCTCGACAGCGGCGCGACAGTGCCTTTCATTGCACGTTACCGCAAGGAAGTTACCCGGAATCTGGACGACACGCATCTGCGCAATATAGAGGAACGCCTGCAGTATCTGCGCGAACTGGAAGAGCGCCGTCTGACGATTCTTGCTTCGATAGAAGAGCAGGGAAAACTGACTGATGAACTGCGCCGCGCGATCGAACAAGCCGCGACAAAACAGCATCTGGAAGATATTTATCTGCCCTATAAACCCAAGCGCCGCACACGTGCGCAGATCGCACGGGAAGCCGGACTGGAGCCCCTGGCCGACGCGTTGCTGAACAACCCCGCCCTGGTTCCCGAGCAGGAAGCCGCGAAATATATCAAAGTGCAGCCCGCAGCCGAAGGTGTGGAGGCGATCAATGTGCCTGATGTCAAAACCGCGCTCGAAGGCGCGCGCGACATTCTGGCTGAGCGTTTCGCTGAAACGGCCGATTTGCTTGCCACCCTGCGCAGCAAACTCTGGCATGAAGGGATCGTGACTTCCACGGTGGCTGCGGGTAAGGAAATGGCGGAAGAAGAAAAATTTCGTGATTATTACGCCTATGCGGAGTCGGTCCGCACCATCCCTTCACACCGCGCGCTGGCATTGTTCCGTGGCCGCGCCCTGGGGGTGCTCAGAATCGAACTCGGTCTGGATGAAGCATCGGAAGCGATCGTACCGCATCCCTGTGCCGCCATGATTGCCGCCCATTTCGGCATCGAAAACCGGGGGCGTGGTGCTGCGGATCAATGGCTGGCGGATGTCTGTCAATGGACATGGCGCGTCAAAGCGCATCTGCATCTCAGCACCGAACTGCTGTTGCAGTTGCGCGAAGCAGCCGAAGCGGAAGCCATCAAAATATTTAGCCGCAATCTGCGTGAATTGCTCCTGGCCGCGCCGGCAGGCCCCAAGGCCGTGCTCGGCCTCGATCCCGGCTTCCGCACCGGTTGCAAAGTGGCCGTGGTGGATGCCACGGGAAAACTGCTGGAGACCGGCACGATTTATCCCCACCAGCCACGCAATGACTGGCAGGGATCGCTGGCAACCGTCACACAGTTGGTTCTAAAGCATGGTGTCGAATTGGTTTCGGTCGGCAATGGCACCGCCAGCCGTGAAACGGATAGGTTGGCGACCGAGGTCATCCGGCGCGCCGCGGAACAAAAGCCTGAGCTTAAGGTAACCAAAATCGTTGTCAGCGAAGCGGGCGCTTCGGTTTATTCCGCCTCGGCTTTTGCTGCGGCGGAATTTCCCGATCTGGATGTCAGTCTGCGTGGCGCTGTTTCCATCGCCAGGCGCCTGCAGGACCCATTGGCTGAACTCGTCAAGATCGAGCCCAAATCCATCGGTGTCGGCCAATATCAGCACGATGTCAATCAACGTATCCTGGCGCGCTCGCTCGACGCTACCGTTGAAGACTGCGTGAATGCCGTCGGTGTGGACGTCAATACGGCGTCGACGCCATTACTTGCGCAGGTTTCCGGGTTGAATCGCGTATTGGCGCAAAATATTGTGGACTATCGCGATAGCCATGGCCCGTTCATGAATCGTCGAACCATTCTCAAAGTGCCACGCGTCGGTGAAAAAACTTACGAGCAGGCTGCCGGTTTTTTGCGCGTCAATGATGGCGACAACCCGCTGGATCGTTCCGCCGTACATCCGGAAGCTTATCCTGTGGTCGAACGCATCCTGGCACGCCTGAATAAAGGGATCGAACACGTCATGGGCCGCCCGGAAGTATTGAAGGAGCTCTCTCCCGAAGCGTTTATTGACGACACCTTTGGTCTGCCGACCGTTAAAGATATTCTCTCTGAATTGGAAAAACCCGGCCGCGATCCGCGCCCTGAATTCAAAACGGCAACCTTCCAGGAGGGCGTCGAAACGCTGGCAGACCTGCAACCCGGCATGATTCTTGAAGGCGTGGTCACCAACGTGGCGGCCTTCGGTGCTTTTGTCGATATTGGTGTGCATCAGGACGGTCTTGTGCACGTATCCGCCCTGGCAAATACCTTCGTCAAAGATCCCCACAAAATTGTCAAACCCGGTCAGATCGTCAAAGTCAAAGTGCTGGAAGTCGACGCCACCCGGCAGCGCATCAGCCTGACCATGCGGCTGGAGGAAAAGGCGGACACCCCCGCTCCCAGCGCTAACACCCGCACACCCCGGCCTCAAGATATGCGCAAACGGCGCTCACCCGATAAACAGATAACCGCGCGCAAACCTGAATCGGTGAGCGCGCTCGCACTGGCATTGGCGCGCGCTAGAGAGAAGAAGTAGCGACAGGTTCGTTGGTATACTGCCGATCCATAGGGCTGATGACACCTTTCCCCCCTTGTTTAGAACATGGGTGTAAATCATCGTGGTAGAAACATCTTTGTGGCCAAGTAATATCCTGTACGGTACGGATATCGTAACCCGCCTGTAGCCAGTGAGTCGCGAAACTATGGCATAAGGTATGGAACTCGCGGGTTTGTGAATCTCTGCTGCCTGTACCGCTTTTTTGATTGCGTGCTGCAAGGTTTGTTCAATGATTTCATGGCGGGAAAATTACACATCCTTGACCCGGCGTACACATTCCATTAAACGCAGACCCGCACCATAGAGCAGGCTTACCATCAGTCAGGAGCGCCCTTCCAGACGATTCAACAGATTGTGTGCTTCTTGAACGGTGAGTACCACCGGCAATTGTGCTGGATGCCTGGCGTGCTGCATCGATTCCAGCCATGCCAATTCATGTCCGGGTACTTTCTTGTATAAAAACAGCTGCGCGCACAAAGCCTGATTCTGTGTAGACGCAGCTACATTGCGTTTAACGGCGAGATGAATCAGAAACGATTCGATCTCTCTTTCTCCCATCGTGTTCGGATGCCGTTTATCGTGAAAGAAAATAAAGCGCTTTATCCAGGTAATATAGGATTGCTCGGTGCGATAGCTGTAATGCTTGAGCCTGAGTTTGTCCCGTACCTGATCCAAAAGATGGGGTTGATTTGCTATGGGCTTATTCATCGGGTTTGTTTGTGGATCTAACAAAGTTTGATATGATGAAACCTGAATCGGCGTATTATCATAAAATTGAAGGAGATAGCATGCAATTTTCCGTGTTATGTTTCATTTTTGACGTAATATATTGCGTCATTTCGGACGTATAATTCTAGTTGGGCCTCAACACAACCGTCGGCGGTAGAACGGCTCGCTTAGCAAACCATGGAAGGAGATACCTTGAAGTGGGAGATGGTTTCTGCTCTGGCGGCAGTAGTTAGCCTAGTTGTTAGCGCAATTGCGCTCTATGTCGCATTCGCAGGCACGAAGACGACGAACCAGATCGCAACCGAGGCATTGAAGACCGCACGTCAAGCGAATGAAATTTCTCTAGGTCTAGTTCGGGAGCCTGCCGTGCTGGAGTTCGCGTTCTCTGACCAGTCCCGCTTTACCTTTGACTTCACCGATCCAACCGTCCTCATGGAGGAACTGAAGACGATCATCACGGTGCAGAACACGGGAAAGAAGGCAATCGACGCTGTAGGCCTGGAGATCATTGGCATAGTCGGACTGACACAGTTTCTGTCAAACCCAACGCTAGAGTTCCGATCACTGCCTGCGCACTCGGCGCGATTGGATCTTCGGGCCGCGCTCCAGCCGCAAGCCCTGGCTCACATAGATGTCCGGAAGTACCTTCTTACCTATTTGGAGAAGCTCGGTTCTCAACTCCCAGATCGCAATGGAACCTACTCTACGGTCGTCAATACGGTCCTTTCGCCGAAAGCGGTCGATGAGTCCACTCCGAGCCCTGCAGGACTCAGCGTTACGAAGAACGATAGGCGTCTCATCACCATCAAGTTTTCGCCCGCCGGACTCGAGTCGGTCGAAGCAAGATCTGTTCTGCAAGGCAACGATGTCGCACATCGTGTCTACGGCAATTGAGGCCTAATTCCAATTATAGATAGAAACAGTAATACTATAGCTTTTATCTTTAGTAGA
>CAYXFV010000097.1:0-8227 GCA_964464365.1 uncultured Nitrosomonas sp.
AGCTGATGCAGCCTGACTCAAACTAAAAAGTCTCCGGAAAACCCGGGCCGATTCACTGCTGATTTTACCTATGGATTTGTACACTCGCCCCACTCAAGCTGCCGATTATGACTGGCTGCTGGATCTGCACCATACCGTTTACCGGGAATTAATCATTGAGGAATTCGGCTACTGGGATGACGATGAAGAGCTCGGCCTGTTTCTGGAAGCATGGGAGACAAAAAATATCGAAATCATCATGAAACAAGGCGAGGCGGTGGGCATGTTTATTGTTCTTCCGCAGGAAGATTATCTGTGGTTGGATGAGATTCAGATCAGTCCGCAATACCAGAACCAGGGTATCGGCAGCGCGATGATTGCCCGGCTGATCGTCAGGGTGCGTCAGCTGAATATGCCGCTGCGTCTTCGTGTGCTGCACGCCAATCATGGCGCGCATCGTTTGTACTGCAAACTGGGGTTCCGGCAAATCAGTCAGGTGGAACATCATGCCGTACTGGAAATACAATGATGCCGCAAGGCTGCGGTGATTGATCCGCCGCTATCCACGATTTCGCGCATTATCAAGATTAATTTTCCGGAGCTGGCTCACAGCCTGGAAAGGCCGGCGCCGCTCAAGCTCAGGGGCAATATTCTGTTATGATGACAGACAGGACTGGGATGCCATGTTCCTGCTTGATTTAACCGGACAGATAAGGAGTTGACATAATGCGTAGTCTTTTGATTTTGATAATGACAGGGTTTGTTTTTCCGGCATGGGGCTGTAACAGCGCACTGCTTGATCAGGATTTCCGCAAGCTGGCGCAGGATGATACGGTGAATCTATGCGAGGCGTATTCCGGCAAAGTGTTGCTCGTGGTGAATACGGCGAGCAAATGCGGTTACACGCCGCAATATGAGGGACTGGAGCAGCTCCACCAGAAATACGAACAACAGGGGTTGGTCGTGCTCGGGTTTCCGTCCAATGACTTCATGGGGCAGGAACCGGGTGCTGAAACCGAAATTCAGGATTTTTGCCGTTTGACTTATGGCGTGCAATTCCCGATGTTTGAAAAAATCGCCGTGAAGAATGTGCAAGCACATCCTTTCTATGTTCAGCTGGCTGAATTGTCGGGCACCTACCCGACCTGGAATTTCCACAAATACTTGATCGGCCGCGACGGCAAGCTGATCACGCAATTCAGTCCGCATACTACACCGTTTGATCCGGCCGTTGTGACCGCTATTGAACAGGCGTTAAAGTTGTAAGCGGTAAAAAAGACAGTCTGGTATTTCACCGGATTACCAGATTACTGTTGAAGGTTCGGTGAAATCAGTGCG
The DNA here is from genome assembly GCA_964464365.1 of uncultured Nitrosomonas sp. Lineage (GTDB taxonomy): Bacteria > Pseudomonadota > Gammaproteobacteria > Burkholderiales > Nitrosomonadaceae > Nitrosomonas. The sequence goes on from CAYXFV010000097.1 coordinate 1,318, forward strand.
CATGCTCGCCCGGCGGCGGCATGATTTCATCTTCCGCGTTCAGCATACTGAGTTGTTGCGTCAACGCGTTGATGTTCTGATAGCCGAATCCTTCAAATTGAGCATTCCAGCGCGCGCGCAGATATCCGAAACGGTCGATGATGAATTCGATGTGCTCGGGTTTGAGGCCCGCGCCGTTCAGATCCGGCACTGTTCTGATACGGCGGTAGAGCCTGTAGGTATCGCTGATTTCCGACCAACCGTCGGTGACGACCGGAAATGGGACAAGCTCGCTGACGGCCTGCAATTCCTGTTCGCTGAGCGGTTGCATCGGGACTGCTAGAATAGCCGTGTTGTATTCGCTGTGGACGCGGTCATAGGTATGTTTCAGTTGAAGCAGACGCGGCTGGGACTGTGGCCAGGTAAATAACACCAGAACCACATTCTGATTGTAGCGGAAATCCTTCAAATCACCGTTCGAACCGTCATTGGCGGAATAATAGAACACGGGGGCGCCGACTGCGGGCATTTGCGGAGCAATCATGGAGCCGAGCAGGCGCGCATCAAAGCCGCGCGACAAAGTGTGCAGGAAATTGACGATGTCCCAGATAGCTTCTTCGTTCAGCCTGTCGCCGAAACCGGGCATTGGGGTGTCAGGAATACCGAAAGTGATCTGGTGATAAAGATTGCCCACCGTGTGCCGGGCCGTATGCGGTTCGGTCAGCAGATCAGTCGGTGGTGTGGACAGTGTGTCGGCCAGCCTGCCATTGCCTTTACCCTGCGGGCCGTGACAGTCGGCGCAGTGCGTGGCAAACAGCTGCGCGCCATGTGCGATCGAAATGGCGTCAAGTGGCACCTCGGATTTCATATAGGTTTCCGGGTAGGCCTCAATGGTGATCGGTGGCAGCGCGATAGCCATTGCAGCGGCCGCCAGCGCGCTGGGTGCCATGACGGCTTTTTTCCAATGCCAGTCATATTTCAGACTGAGCCAGACCATAAAGACGGCAGCGCAAAATAGTGCGGTGCCCAGCCAGAACATTTCCTCGACGCCGGTTTTTTCCCAGTTGGCGTCAATCGAAAAACGGAACGGAAAAGGCCAGTTATCGATCATGGCGTGTTTTCCTGGCAGTGTGTTAGCCAGAATGGTTGCCAGCAGGATCAGCAGCAGCGCGAGTAAAAATTCTATGCGCACCCATTTTCCGAGGTGCAGGCTGCTTCCGGAGGTACTGTTATCACCGGAGCGAGCGGGATCAGCACTGTGCGCCAGCAGAGGAAGCCATTTGTTCCGCGCCTTGTAGGCAATGATCAGAATAGCCGCGAGCAAAGCGATTTTGAGTGTGAGTAACCCGCCATAAGCGCTTGCGGCCAGCGTGTGATAATAATTGCCGATCATGCGATCGGTTACGATCAGTCCCGTTACCATGAGCAGAAGCATGGCCGGCAGCGCGATGGTTGAAAAAATTTCCAGGCTCGAGGTATTGGTGAAGCGTTTATCTTTGTCGGTTTCATGATGATTGCTGGAGAGGATCAGCAAAAATACCGGCAACGCGCCAAACCATATGCCCGCGAACAGGAGGTGCAGCACAAAGGGTGCAATGGCCGCAAACGACATCTCGTCCGCGCTCGAATGACTGACGAAAGCACCGGCAATCAGCGGCAAAGCGGCCGTAAAAGCCAGAAAAGCGTAGCGGCCGCGCGAACGTGTCTTGCCTAATGTATAAATGACGACCGCAAACAAAAACACAGCCAGCAAAATACGGATCAACGCGATTTTCCCGACCTGGGCATGGTGAATGAACTGCAGCCAGGCTTGAGGTATCCAGGCATTGGTTTCGTTGCCTGTTGCATTGCCGGTTGTCGTGGCCAGCAGGCCGATCAATCCCAGTACAGTCAGAATCGCGAGCCACGGAAACATTTTTTCCACGCGGGATACCCACGGCGCTTCGGATAAAACCTGCCGTGATCCGGTAACGATCAGAAAAAAGCTGCTGCCAAACAGGATCAGGTTTGCGGTCAATTGTGACCAGTGTGCAAAATTAGAAATGATATTAAGCATAATGAATATAAACAGGCTGTTGATGGATCAACTGCGAATTATGCGGCTGAACATACGGATTTCAGAAAAACCCTGACCCGGAATGCGTGACATTTTACCGTGCGCGGAAGGATATTCAAGTCAGTGATATGTTTATGTGATTTGACCGCAGTCCGCGTTATTTGAGCCGTACAAGTTATAATATGCGGCTTTCAACGACCTGAATGGGTACCGTCATGAGTGAGTCGATACATCTGGTTTGTCCGCAGTGTGAAGCGGTTAACCGTATTCCGTCCGCCCGGCTGCGCGATCAGCCGAAGTGCGGCAAGTGCCATCAGCCGCTGTTTAACGGCCAGCCGGTGGAGTTAACGGTATCTGCTTTTCAGAAACATGTTCAGCATAATGACATTCCGGTACTCGTTGATTTCTGGGCACCGTGGTGCGGGCCGTGCAGGATGATGGCGCCGCAGTTTGTGCAGGCGGCGGCGCAGCTCGAACCTCGGGTGCGTTTCGCAAAAGTAAATACCGATGTTGAACAGACACTTGGTGCGCAGTATGGTATCCGCAGCATTCCGACGCTGGTGCTGTTTCAGGATGGCTGTGAGGCGGCGCGGCAGCCGGGCGCGATGAGCGCTGCGGATATTGTGCGGTGGGTATCCGGTAAAATGGCTTAGAGCCTGTTCAAGATCTCAATCAAGGGATGTAGTGCAAGGCAAAATTGAACGACGCAAGCAAATCGCAGCGCAGCGAACAGCCGTAAGGCTGGCCCGTAGGGCGAGGCGCTTGCGCCGAGTAAAAAGCGGAGCATACTTTGAAGTATGTGAGCATTTGAGTTCGATTTTAACGCCGCAATGCGCTCTTCAGCGAAATCTGGAACAGGTTCTTAGTCGGCAACGTCAAATCCGGCATCGCTGATCGCTACCTTTAACCGGTCGATGCTGGTGCGGGCCGGGTCATGCTGAATCACCGCTTCAGCGTTTTCGAGCGATACATCAACCTGACCGACGCCCGGCAGTTTTTCAAGTACGGTTTTGACGCTGTTGACGCAGCCGCCGCAGGTCATGCCGTGGATTTTAAGGGTGGTTGTCTGCATTCGGTATTTTCCTTTTTGTAGTATGTTGTTTATTGATGGGGATGCCAGCGTTTCAGCAGCAGCGAGTTGCTGACCACGGAGACTGAACTCATCGCCATGGCCGCGCCTGCAATGACAGGATTCAGCATGCCGACTGCAGCCAACGGAATACCCAGTGAATTATAGACAAAAGCAAAGAACAGGTTCTGGCGGATTTTTTTGAGCGTTGCACGCGACAGCGAAATTGCATCCGCGACGCTCATCAGGTCGTTGCGGATCAGCGTAACATCCGCAGCCTCGATGGCGACATCGGAGCCCGCGCCGATGGCGAAGCTGACATCGGCTGCGGCAAGTGCCGGTGCATCGTTGATGCCGTCGCCGACCATGCCGGTGACTGTGCCATTTTCCTTGAGTTTTTTGACTTCTGCCGCTTTATCCTGCGGCAGTACTTCGGCGCGGTAGGCCGTGATACCGGTGCGTTTGGCGATGGCGGCGGCGGTTAATGCATTATCGCCGGTGAGCATGACGACTTCGATGCCCATGTCCTGCAGGCGTTGTACAGCCTTGACCGATGTGTCGCGCAGGCGGTCGGCGATGGCGAGATAACCCAGAATCCGGGGGCTATCATTGTCCAGCGCTGCTACACCGATAACCGTTTTGCCTTCGGATTGTAAGGCGCTGATTTTATTGTCGTCCAGGGTTGCGCCATGCTGTACGAGGAACTGCGGTGAACCGAGCAGGTATGGCGTGGCATCGATGCGGGCTTTGATGCCGCTGCCGGTGACGGCTGTGAAATCGGTGGCCGGTTTGAGCGTAACGTTCATTTTTTCCGCACGATCCATGACGGCGCGGGCCAGTGGGTGTTCGGAGCCTTGTTCCAGTGAGGCCGCGATTTGTATGAATGTCTGTTCACCGAGTGTGTCGGCAGGAATGATATCGGTCACTTGCGGTCTGCCTTCGGTCAGTGTGCCGGTTTTATCGACAATCACGGTCTGGATTTTTTCAGCGTGTTCGAGCGCGGCGGCGTTCTTGACCAGCACGCCAGCCTGTGCGCCACGGCCGGTGCCGACCATAATGGCGGTTGGCGTGGCTAGTCCCAGTGCGCACGGACAGGCAATCACCAGCACCGCGACAGCGTTGATCAGCGCGGTGACGAAATCGGCAGTCAGCCACCAGGTTATGCCCAGTGTGAAAATACTGATGACGACCACGATGGGCACGAAGATACCGGATACGGTATCGGCCATACGCTGAATCGGCGCTTTTGAGCCTTGTGCTTCTTCGACCAGACGAATAATGGCGGCGAGCTGGGTGTGTGCGCCGACACCGGTCGCGCGGCATTTGAGCAGACCCTGCTGGTTGGTTGTGGCGGCGAAGACTTCCGCACCGGGCTGTTTGCCGACGGGCAGGCTTTCACCGGTCAGCATGGCTTCGTTGACACTTGACGCACCTTCGATCACTATGCCGTCGACGGGCAGATTTTCGCCCGGCCGCACGATAAAAATGCTACCGGCTTTCAGACTGTCGGCGGGTACTTCAACGATTCTGCCGTCGCGTTCGATACGGGCGGTTTTCGGTTGCAGTTTGATCAGTGCTTCGATGGCTTCGGATGTCCTGCCTTTGGCGCGCGCTTCCATCAGCTTGCCGAGCAGCACCAGCGTGATGATCGCGGCGCTGGCTTCAAAATAGACATGCTGATCGAGTGTAAAGACGGTGACGGCCGCGCTGAAAAAATAAGCCATGCTGGTGCCCAGCGCGATCAGAACATCCATGTTGGCGCCACCACTGCGCAATGCATGCCATGCGCCGATATAAAAACGCTTGCCGATCCAGAACTGTACCGGTGTGGCCAGCAGCCATTGCAGCCAATTCGGCAGCAGATCCATGCCATGGCCGGTAAACATCCCGACCATTTGTACTACCAGTGGCAGCGTGAGCATGGCGGAAATCCAGAACAAACGCAGTTCAGCCCGATAGGCGGCCTGGCGGCGTGCTTTTTCTTCGGCATGGCTGGTTTCGCTGATTTCGGTTGCGCCATAACCGGCATCGACTACTGCCGCGATCAGCCGGTCAACGGTCATTGTGCCGGGAACAAAGCGGACTTTTGCGGTTTCGGTTGCGACATTGACACTGGCAGTGACGCCGGGCAATCTGTTCAACGCTTTTTCGATATGTGTGCCGCAGGCTGCGCAGGTCATTTTATGCAGCTGCAACTGTACGGTTTGCGGCGTAATGTGAAAGCCCGCTTTCTCGATGGCCTCGATCAGCGTGCCGGTTTTGATTTGCCGGTCGTCATAGTGTATGCGCGCTTTTTCGCTGGCGAAATTGACCGAGGCTTCAACACCGGGCAGTCTGTTCAGATTTTTTTCGATGCGTGCTGCGCAGGCGGCACAGGTCATGCCTTCAATGGGTAATTCGATGTGTTTCTGTGTCGCCGTGTTCATTGATATTTTTCCTCATGGTGACGCTGGGCGGCGTGCCGCCCTATCGGTGTGCAGGCCGGTAATATTCATCATATGGCGACCGGCTGATGAAAATCAACCATGATGTGAAGTGTGATGTTGATATGCTGGCAGGAATTGCAGATTGCCTGTCCGGACGTCGCCAGATCATACCTTCTTGGACAATGATTTCATGGCGGGAAAATTCGACATCCTTGGTCCGCAAGCGTATACATTCCATTAAACGCAGGCTCACACCATAAAGCAGGCCTGCCATCAGCCAGGAGCGCCCTTCCAGACGATTCAACAGGTTGTGCACTTCTTGAACGGTGAGTACCGCCGGCAATCGTGCTGGGCGTTTGGCGCGCTGCATCGACTCCAGCCATGACAATTCACGTTCGAAAACTTCCTTGTATAAAAACAGCAGCGCGCACAAAGCCTGATTCTGTGTAGACGCAGCAACATTGCGTTTAACGGCGAGATGAGTCAGAAACGATTCAATCTCCCTTTCTCCCATCGTGTTCGGATGCCGCTTATCGTGAAAGAAAATAAAGCACTTTATCCAGGCAATATAGGATTGCTCGGTGCGATAGCTGTAATGCTTGAGCCTGAGTTTGTCCCGAACCTGATCCAGAAGCCGAGGCTTGTTTTCTATGGGCCTATTCATCGGGTTTGTTTGTGGATCTAACAAAGTTTGATACGATGAAACCTAAATTGATGCATTATCAGAAAATTGAAGGAGATAGCATGCAATTTTCTGTGTTAGGTTTCATTTTTGACGTAAACTATTGCGTCATTTCGGACGTATAATTCTAGTTATGCATTAAGGGGTTGCTAGTGTTTAAACCGGTAGTACAAGAAGAAATCACCGGATGCGGAATTGCATCGGTTGCTAACATTCTTGGAAAAACGTATTCAGAGATGAAAGCCATAGCCAATACCATGGGTATTCATGCCTCGGATAAATCGCTGTGGTCGGATACCCAGTATGTTCGACGCATGTTGTCCAGCGCAAGGGTTAAAACCTCCAGGGACGAAATCCAGTTTGAGTCTTGGGATGCATTGCCAGATCTAGCATTATTGTCCATCAAGCATCATCAAGAAGAAGGCAAAGATTTCTGGCACTGGGTTGTTTTCAAGCGTATGGACGGCCAACCTTTTGTGCTGGACTCAGCCAGCTACCTGCCTTCCAATATTCGTCAGGATTTCGACGCCATGCAGCCCAAGTGGTTTATCGAGGTCAACAATGCATAACAATGCGCTCAACCTCGTTCGCTTTGCTCACTGGACTCGCAAAAGCTGCGCTTTTGCTCGCCGGTTAGCTTAATCGTTGAGGATGTAGAAAAACCTGAATCTATTATTTTTTCCATGGAATAATCAGGA
>CAYXFV010000098.1:0-7948 GCA_964464365.1 uncultured Nitrosomonas sp.
TCCGCTGCCTGACCGAAGACATCGACACCACAACCCCGATGGGCAAATGCATGTACCAGATTCGCCATGCGTTTTCTGAGCTGGAGCGTAACCTTATCCGGGAGCGCACCAAGGCCGGGATGGAAGCCGCGCGGCAACGCGGGGCGCATCTGGGCCGTCCGAAAAAGCTGTCGCGCAGCCAGATCATTCATATGCAGGGCTTGCTGCAATGTGAACCCAATATCACTCCTGTACAGATGCCCATCAATTCGGCGTATCTTCCCGCACGATCTATCGTGCATTGTCACAATCTGCCCACATTGAAGAAGGGCTGGCGAACAATGCCAGATAAGCAAAATAAAATCCATCACTACCGCCCCCCACCTGAAAAGGTACGATGAAATAACGCGGGAGTTATCTGATAGCGATGAGTACATTACCAGACTCCTCGACAATAATGGGGTGGATAAAATTGAGCTTGCGTTGCGTACCCGGATCGAAAAAGCCCCAGCATATTGATTTTGCACAAAATCAAATTTTGTATATTCTACACCCAATGGAAGTGGTTCTAAACAAGGGGTTTGTTATCAATGCATTCTAAGTTCAGACATACGAGCAATAATATGGATAAGATTAAAAAATATCGAGATGATAATAGGGCAATAGACCTCCTGTTTGACAATATGAAAAACAGTCAATGGGCAATACAGAAATTAGATGAGGGTGAAATTGGTGATGGCTGGGCTTATAACTACTTTGAATATCCTGAGCGGGAAATATTAAAACGCCCATACTCATCTGAAAACATGATGTGCAAGCAAATTGATCTGCCCGGTTTTGCATTACAAGACTTTATCGAGTCATTGCATAATATAGGGATAGAGCGATTGATAATGCTTGAAGTATATGATTGCGACAGCAGAAGCATGAAAGCTGATTCAGCCCTTAGGCTCTACCTAAAAATTGATGATTTCGAGGCGTTTATCAAACCTCAACTAACTGAAAAACCTGATGTGGATTACCATGATATTACAGGAGCAAATGACCCTGATCGCATTATATTGCTTGACGATAAACCTATTAAGCAATCTGAATTAAAGCAATATTGGGAAATTGTCGGGGCCGATACAGATGAAAAAAGAATGTGGAACGTTCCAACTTATGAGCAGCTTATTAAAACGTTAGAACTCAATCAGGATTAGCGCGTTATTTTTTGCATGTAACTTTACCTTAGCCATTGGAAATACTCGTTTTTACAAAATATTAGGATTCATGGTATAGAGTATAGAGGCAACAATAATATGGGTATAGCTTAACATGAACTGCAAAGAGTTTAAGGATTCTGCTAAACCGGGCGTCAATTATACCATTGATTTAATAAAAGATTTGCATGCGGAACAAACAGATCAATCAGGAAAGCCGTATGTCAACCACCCTCTAAGAGTCGCGAATAACATTCGAAAAATTGCTTCAGACTGTAATGACGATATCGTTATGGCGGCGCTGTTACATGACACAATTGAAGATTGCGGCATCGACGAAACATTCTTACGACAAAATGGCTATTCGGAAGACTGCATTACGACAATAAAACTTGTAACCAAACCGAAAAATGATAAGCGCTCATATGATCAGGTAATCGATGATCTGACTTCATCCGGGAACCGTAACGCTATGATTGTGAAGCTTGCAGATAATATGGACAATTTACACCCGGAACGTGTTCGAAATCTTATGGCCAGTGATCCTGAAAAAGCCCAGCGTTTAGGAGAGCGTTACCGGGCTTCTATTGAAAAATTATGCTCGGCTACTGGCATTAACAAGAATCGCGTGTTTAAATTAATTGATAATTCCCCCAACCTCGAAAACATGGATATAGCTCTGAAATAAAATGGAGACAACGAAAGTGACATATGAATATTTTTTACTGGGCGAAAGCGTTCCTGTGCGCGTGGCTTTTAATGATAAAGGCATGAAGATGGGTGCGGAAGTTCCAAATCGGGAAAAAGGTGAACTGGTACAGGATGCAACCTACCTAAGTCGGTTAGAAAGAAGTTTTGAGGTTGAAAAAATAACGGAGCAGCAGTTTCGTGAAAAAGCCGAATCTATGCTTGGTAAAAGCCTTGAGTGAGTAAAAGTATAAGAAGCGCCTGAATATCAAAAAACTAAAAAAACAGGCGATCTAAAAATAGGGAATGTGTAATGGGAGAAGGATTGCAAAATCCTGACCTGAATTTAAATCAGCTTTATGACCAAGCAGGTCAGGCTATGCCTGAATTTGCAGATTTTGGTCAAAATTTTCTCCGATATCTTCAAACAAAATATCCCGATCAGTTTGCTGGTGTGGAGTTTCAACGCGCAGAATTAAAGGATTTGGAACGTATTCGAGATAAAGTCACGGGTGATTATGATGGCGATCATACAAAAGTCATAGATATGGTGCGCGGACGGTTGCTTGTCGAAACCCCAGAGCAAATCCAAATTATTCGTCATGAAATTTCTGATCTTCAAGACAGTTTTGGCATTGTCAAAGTTAAGGATTTTTATGCCGAGCCTCTTGAAACGCACTTCCGTACGCTCAACACACAGGTTCAATTACCAAACGGTCATGTCGCAGAGTTTCGTATAGACCAGATCGACATGGCTATAGCGGGTGATAATTCACACCATCTTTATGAAGAAAGGCAAGCCATAGACCGTTCCGCTAAAGCGGAAAACCGTTTTCTTACAGAAAGTGAAATTATCAGGCGTAACGAACTTTTAGAGGAACAACGCGCAATTTTCCATGATCCGGCGCAGAAAAATAATCTGGATTCATTATTGAATGAAAATGGTAAGACTATGTTGGTGGAACACCGCAATCACCGTATGGCAAGCATGGCCGAGACATTCGGAAGGCTTGGCAAAAACGGCGGGCTCATCGCGGGCGCGGCTTTTGGAACATTATCGGGCGCGTTCACACTGGCCGCCGGTGGTTCAGCGGCTCAAGCCGCCGAAGCCGTTTACGAAGGAGCGGTTCCCTATGGGGAGACCCAGATTGACGTGCTCCGTGGCGACGTACAGGCGATGAAGCGCTCGGCCACCATCGAAACGACGTCCAATATCGGCGCGGCAGGCGGCGCACTGGCGGGTGCGGCCATCGGCACAGTGATTATGCCCGGAGTTGGTACAGTCGCTGGCGCTGCGGTCGGTGGCATTGGCGCCGGTATCGCCAGCGGCGAGATTACAGCGCTGGTTTACGATAATTTCTCCACCATTAAAAGCCGTGCGGTTCATCTGTCCAGCGAGGCGGTAGGTACCCTCAATGCGGCTGTGCGCGGAACGGCCAATCTCTGGAACCGGATTACGGGTAGTGATGCGCCAGCCGTAGCCGTAAACTTGGTGGATGTGTTTAACGGACTTCCCGGCGTGGCCACAGACGGGATGCCGCCGGAAGTGGCCTCGCTGATCGAGCTCAAGCAATCCCCGGCCTTATTTAAAAAGCAGTTTGAAGCGCTCAAGGAAGACGGCTCGCTTGATGAAGTCGCCGCTTATATCAAGGATAATCCTTTGTCCCCGGAAATCGAACCTGCCTATGGACACCACGCAAACCCGCAGAAAATTTATACCGCCAGCCTGAGTTTTTAGCATCACGAGATAAAACCGGCAGGCCCATCAAAGTTCGGGAGATTTCTCGATCAGGACGTAAATGGAAAGCTGCTTCAGATAAGCCCCGTACCGTCATCGGAAAATTTCTGAAACAAAAATGCGTAATACCGGAGCAGTTCGGTACGACACACCGTCGCGCTACGCGCAAGCTGTGCGTTGTACTACAAAATGTTCCATTTCTCCGTCCAACGCAGCTTGGCAAGGGAGACGCTGCGCTCTCCCGTTGCATCCCTCTGGCTTGTGGCGCTCCCGTTCATCACTTTCGCGCCATGCACCGTCTGCTTATGCTGATCTTCGTCCGCCCTCGGAACTCATAAACGCGACTTAGAGCGAATTAGACTTTGACAAAGGCGTGTGGAAAATCTCTACCGAACGTATGAAGATGCGTTGCCCGCATATTGTGCCATTATCGCGTCAGACCATTGAAATCCTGCGCGAACAAAAGAAAGATTGCCTGCACTGCCGCACTCCCTACGTCTTCCCCAACCCGTAAAGCCACACCAACCGGTCCGCAACAACACCATCCTGAAAGCCTTGGACAACCTTGGCTACAAAGACCGCATGACCGGTCACGGCTTCCGCGCCCTCGTACGCACGACGATCCGTGAAAAACTCAGTTATGATGGTGATGTCATCGAACGCCAGCTTGCCCATGCCCACCGCAACAAAGTCGTCGCCGTCTATAACCGCACCTAATTCATCGATGAGCGCAAAGTAATGATGCAAAAATGAGCGGACTTCATTGACGCACAAGCAACTAACGGCAAGATTGTTGTCGGCAAATTCCGCAACGTCGCAGCATAACCGCGCTACAAGGTGGTAGCTGGTCCACCTTGAAACTTTTGAGCAGGCTAAATAGTACGTCCCATTTGGGATGCTGGATACGACCTAGATATTCCATACATAAAACATTTTTTCATCCCATAAAATATTTTATTTTGTGGACAATACCGAGCCTTTCCTTCAATATCTCCCAATATAAAAAATTCTTTCAATCAAGGAGTGCTTCGGGCTCATGACCTCCGCGCCCGTCCATACCCTGGCATCTTCCGCGCATCCAACGGCTGCAACATCGGCAGAGCTCGACCAATTCAAGCGGGCCATGCAGGACCACCTGACGCCGGGGATTGTGATCGTAATCGGTTCCGGCCTGTCCTGCGCGGAAAGCTTGCCAGGCATGAAAGCCATTGGCGAGCATCTTGAAAAAGCAGACTCAAGCAGCATCGCTTCTTTTGCTGACTGGCCCACGCTGATTGCCACGATCAAGAGCAAGGGGCTTGAGCCTGCACTGAAAGAGATTACCGTGCCGGACAATGTGGCCGACTTTTTAAGGTGCCAAACTGCTTCCTGCATCCGCCAAGAAGAAGACAAGGTTATTCGCACAGTTCTTGCGGGCACCCACCAACTTCGGTTCTCGCGCCTGTTGAAGCATCTTCCGCAAGACAACAGGTTCACGATTATTACGACCAACTACGATCGTCTTATCGAGCTGGCCGCCGAAACAGGCGATTTCCTTGTTGACACGCGCTCACGTGGAAACCATATGGCTCCGTTTTCAAAAACGGATGGCGCTTACGCTTTCGCCAAAAGCGTAACGCCCATCAAGGGCAGGGTCCTCCGCCGTGTCGAACAGCGGGTCTTCTCGCTTTATAAACCACATGGAAGCCTTGATTGGGTAGATTATAACGGCAGGGCCTTTCGTTCGTCTTTCGACCTTGGCCCTGAATCTGCTCTAATAATAACACCCGGCCGTGATAAATATCGTGAGGGTTACAATCAACCCTTCGATATGCATCGCGAGCTGGCCAATCAAGCGATTGACAATGCCAGCCACTTGCTGGTGATCGGTTATGGCTTTAACGATGACCATCTGGAAACCCACCTAACGGCACGCATCAAGGCAGGAACACCGACGGTAATGATGACTTACTTCTTGACCCCCACGGCACGGGAGCTCTTGAAAGCAGGCGCTTCCGTTTGGGGAATAGAGGCGACAGACGACACCGGCAGCGGCACAGTCATACATAACGGCCCGGCCATGACACGCTATATCGCGGGAGAGAATTTTTGGGACGTGGCTGGATTTGCAACAGGAGTGTTCGGAGAATGACAATGCAAGCTGTATTTAACTTCACCAACAATGAAGTCATCGGCAACGTAATCAATGTGGATACAGCGCGTGTCACCATACTTGTGACCAACGCTGCAATAGTGCCGAAGCTAGGCATCAGCAATCTTATCGCAATCAAGGGTGCTACGGAAGCCGAACATCTAATCGGCCTTATAGAACGTGTGACGCGCGGCCTGATGGAGCAGACTAGTGAAGCGACCCCCGATGATCCTGACGTCCTAACGCTTGTCTCTCCCGGCGACATGATAAGAGTAGCTCTTATCGGTACATTCAGGACCGTTGATGGAACACGTAAAAACGTGTTTAAGCGTGGTGCCGACTCTTTCCCTCAAATCGATAGAGTGTGTCACCTTATCGAAAGCGGGAACCTTCAACGCTTCATGGGCCTTCTTGGAGCAGGACTGAAAGATGAGGAAAAGCTGACGCTCGGGAAATTTGTGGCCGATCGTAACGCTGTTGCAGTTGCAAGCGGTGATAAGCTTTTCCAAAGGCACGCAGCGATCCTGGGAAGCACGGGCTCTGGCAAAAGCTGGGCTGTTGCGCTCGTCTTGGAAAGAGCCTCGAAGCTCAAGCATCCCAATATCATCGTCTTTGACCTGCATGGAGAATATAGTGCCTTAGCTAACCCCTCCAAAGGAGGTTATGCAACTCAATATAAAATCGCAGGACCAGGTGATCTGGACAAAGTGGACAAGAACATTCTTTTCTTGCCATATTGGGCGTTAAATCGGGACGAGCTTTTGTCCATGCTTGTTGATCGGAGCGATCAAAACGCTCCTAACCAAGCCTCGCGATTTACTTTGCATGTGCGCACCTTGAAAGAGGCATCAGCGAAAAAAGCCAATTCTGCGGCTGAAAAGACTTTCACCGTGGATTCGCCTATCCCTTTCCCCCTGAAAGACTTGTTAAACCTCCTCAGCGAAGACGACACCAAAAAAGGCGTAGGAGCGAAAGGCGGAGAGGTAAAAGGAGAATGGGAAGGCAAACTTACCCGTTTCATTTCAAGGTTGGAAGCAAAGGCAACAGATCGCCGATATGGTTTCATGTTTTCGCCACCCACGCAAACAGAGAAATATGAGTGGATGCATGAACTTGCAACCCAATTCTTTTCCGGTGCTGGCGGCAAAGGCATTAAGATTATCGACTTCTCCGAAGTCCCGCCCGACATCCTTCCCATTGTCACCGGCGTATTCGCCAGATTGCTCTATGACATCCAATTCTGGATGGAGCCCACAAAACGGCGTCCTATGAGCATTTTCTGTGACGAGGCCCACCTCTACCTGCCAACGCGTGATAATGCCGATGCAGTGGAAAGGCAAGCACTCTGGAATTTTGAAAGGATCGCGAAGGAAGGTAGAAAATATGGCTTTGGCCTCGTCGTCATCAGCCAAAGACCCTCTGATGTCAGCCGAACAATCCTTAGTCAATGCAACAATTTCATCGCTCTGCGCTTGACAAACGAAACTGACCAAATGGTTATTAGGAAGCTAGTGCCGGACAGCTTGACACAGATTATCGATGTTTTGCCGTTGCTTGATACGGGAGAAGCCTTGGTCTTGGGGGATGCAATGTTGCTACCCACACGGGTCAGGCTCGATATGCCCACAGTATGTCCGGAAAGTGCAACACGTGATTTCTGGCAAGACTGGAACACCAATGGTGCCGATGATGCGGCCACAAAAGCCGCCGTCGAAGCTCTGAGAGCCCAAAAACGCAGCATCAGCAAATAGGCATAAGACCGCCGCCACTAAACCTTCCGCCTTTGACGATTCCTAGCAGATCCTGTCTGTTTCCGATCTCGTCTTTTTTGCTCTTGGTCATCTTATTTTAAGTTGAAGCCTAGGGTGTCCAACGTTTGAATGATAATCTCATACCGCCACTATTTAAATTTAACGGTAATCTTCCCCAATATTGACGATTGACGTATATCATCAATATATAATAGAATTAAAAATGATAAAGAATTTTAAATGCCGGGAAACCAAACGCCTCTTTGATGGTGAGCATACTGCCACATTTTCCGGCTTTAAACGTCAGGCGGAAAAGCGCCTGAGAATACTGGATGCTGCCGATACACTTGAGGCGCTGGCCGCTTTACCGAGTAACCGCCTTGAGCGTTTATCCGGTGACAGAGTGGGACAATACAGTATCCGCGTCAATCAACAATGGCGCGTGTGTTTTACATGGGAC
>CAYXFV010000099.1:0-7701 GCA_964464365.1 uncultured Nitrosomonas sp.
CTTCCTCCGGCTCCTAGACTACTCAGTCCATACTTCCGTGTCAAGTTTATTGACACCACAAACACCAAGGGTATTATTTCAAGACATTGCTTTGATAGCGGCCGATAAACGACTTTTCTGCCTTGCAGCCTTGTTTTTATGAATGATCCCCTTGTCCGCGATAGAGTCGATCGTGCTCGCTGTTTTATTGAAGATCACTTCAATTCCGCTTTTATCGCCTGCTTCGATCACTTTTTTCAATCGTTTGATCGCTGTACGTAATTTTGATCGCAAACTGACATTATGCTCACGACATTTGACAGCTTGCCGCGCCCTCTTTCTTGCTTGTGCACTATTGGCCATAGAAAATAACACCCTAAATTGACAGTAAAATAAATCCACTATTTTACTTTTTTACGCCTGGGAAAGCAACTCAACTCGAAAAACAAAGCCTTTTCTCTTGCAGGCTTTATTAATATATCCGCAACAGATCCGAACTACAGGCTCAATAATCCATACTTTTTGAACAAACGGATAAATGATTTTGCCCGCATCAATCCGCCATCTCAGAATACTACTCAGGTTCGTAGTTTTGTTTAAAAACAGTATCTTATTGCAGATATACTTTGAATTTTTCGGCAGCCCCTATCACTGCGGACAGAATACCGTGCTCCCAGACGGAATGCCCTGCATCATCAATAATGATATATTCCGCCTGCGGCCAGGCATGATGCAGATCATCGGCACTGATGATGGGACATACCGCGTCGTAACGCCCCTGAACGATAGTCGCCGGAATATCATGTAATTTATACACATTATCAAGAAGTGCGTTTTCCGGTAAGAAAATGTTATGGCTGAAATAATGCGCTTCCATTCTGGCCAACCCCAATGCAACAGTATCACCCGCAAAATAATTCACTGTCTCCGGACTCGGCAGCAATGTTGAGCAGGATCCCTCATAGATACTCCAGTCACGCGCAGCGAGCATGTGAACGCCAGGATCCGGGTTTTGTAACCGTTGATAATAAGCAGCAAGAATATCTTTTCGCTCTTCAAAGCTCAGTGGCGCTACAAATTTATGCCATGCTTCCGGGAAAAAAGTTTGCAATCCGTACAGAAACCAATCAATTTCCTGTTTCCGGCACAAGAAAATACCGCGCAGAATGAAGCCAAAACAGCGCTCGGGATGTGCTTCACCATATGCCAGCGCAAGCGTGCTTCCCCAGGATCCGCCGAAAACAAGCCACTTGTCAATATTGAGGTATTCTCTTAACCGCTCAAGATCATCGATTAATAAAGGTGTTGTATTATTACGCAACTCCCCTAACGGTTTTGAACGCCCCGCCCCACGTTGATCCAGTATGATAATACGGTAACTTGCGGGGTTAAAGAAACGGCGATGCGTTGGCAATGAACCGGCGCCCGGCCCGCCATGTAAAAAAACAACCGGTATACCCTTGGGATTACCGGATTGTTCCCAATAGATCGTATGGATATCATCAACCGGCAGCATACCATGTTGATAGGGTTCGATTTCTGGGAACAACTCAAGCAGCGTATTAGATGTCATGTTTATCCGACCACGATTAAGATTGATTTAAGATTGATATCGGTCTACAAGAGAACGCGGAAAAAAGTGATAAATAGCACAGAATTCAAAATTTATATGATTTATTGTTCTGATATATTACACACGTTACACAGCAATATTTTATAGAGTATCTACAGATAAAGGTAATATCATGCCGCATACCACTTTAAAGAAACATGAAATATCTCTGTTACGTGAAGAAATAGAAATGCTGATGCGTGAACGGCAAAGCCTGTTAAATACAGTCGGTGCAGCGGCACGATTTGTTGCAAGTCTGGATAGCAGTATGTTATCCAAAGAAACCTGCAACGCGGCAAAAATATTGACAAAATCACTAAATCAATTAAACGATGAAACACTGCGCGACGCATTAGAAAAAGTAAAGGGATAAATTGTCCTCTATAAACAACAGACCGCAATCGATACATGATAAACCGAAAATTGGATTACTCTTGACAGGTGGCGGCGCACGCGCGGCCTATCAGGTCGGTGTTTTACGCGCGATTGCAGAGCTACTGCCGGACAATACCCGCAATCCTTTTCCCGTCATTTGCGGAACATCTGCAGGTGCTATCAATGCAACAAGTCTGGCAGTGACTGCAAACAATTTTCACGAAGGTGTACAACAACTTGAAAACGTATGGACTCACTTTCATGTCCACCAGGTCTACCGCTCTGATTTAATTGGTGTTCTCAGGAATGGCTTTCGTTGCTTAATTTCGTTGTTTTCACCTGACTTTGGTCACCACAGATCGATATCTTTACTCGATAACTCCCCTCTGGAATCACTGCTATTGCGTCGGGTTCCATTCCGAATGTTACAACACTGCATTCGAAGCGGTTCATTACACGCCCTGGGAATAACAGTCTGGGGTTATACCTCCAGCCAATCGGTAACGTTTTATCAGGGCGTCCGAAGCATTAAAACCTGGAAACGGGCTCAGCGTGTCGGTGTCCCCACATGCATCAGTGCCAAGCATCTTATGGCTTCGTCGGCAATTCCGTTTTTCTTCCCGGCGGTCAGACTGAATCGTGAATTCTTTGGTGACGGCTCTATGCGGCAACTCACACCAATCAGTCCTGTTTTACATCTAGGTGCCGATAAAGTATTGATTATCGGTTTACGCAAAGAAATCGATACGTTACCTGAACGTGTCAGTTCAGCAGGCTATCCATCTTTTGCGCAAATCGCAGGCCACGCCATGAACAGTATTTTTATCGATAGCCTGAATGTGGATCTTGAACGTTTACAAAGAATTAATGAAACATTAAAAATGATACCGGATGAGAAACTGCGTGAAAAAAACATTAAATTACGGCCAATCGAAACCATGATGATATCGCCGAGCGTGGAAATCAGTGATATCGCTCAAGACTACGCTCAATCATTGCCGGCAACCATGCGGTATTTGTATCGCGCTGTGGGCGCTATGAATCCGAACGGTTCTACATTGTTAAGTTATGTATTGTTTGAATCCCCGTTTTGCCAGGCGCTGATTGAGTTAGGCCGCAGAGATGCGCTGAATCAGAAGGAAAAAATACTGCAATTTTTAGCCGAATAAATTTCGTATTCAACAGATCAATAATGAGGTGACGAATGGACTTTGACAGTCCTCAGTTTTGGATCGCAGTGATGCAAATCATTGCCATTGATATTGTATTAGGTGGTGACAACGCAGTTGTCATTGCACTGGCCTGCCGTCGATTGCCGGAAGAACAAAGACGGCTTGGCATTTTCTGGGGGGTTTT
Source organism: uncultured Nitrosomonas sp. (assembly GCA_964464365.1). Classification (GTDB taxonomy): domain Bacteria; phylum Pseudomonadota; class Gammaproteobacteria; order Burkholderiales; family Nitrosomonadaceae; genus Nitrosomonas. The sequence continues at coordinate 3,323 of CAYXFV010000099.1, forward strand.
TGGCGCCATCACATTGCGCGTCATACTGATTTTCTTTGCATTAAGCCTGCTCGCAGTACCTTATTTGAAAGTTGCCGGCGCCTGTCTTTTATTATGGATCGGGATCAAACTGCTGCAACCGGAACCCACTGGTGATGGACATGAAATCGCCACCAGCACCACGTTGCTCGGCGCAATTAAAACAATCGTCGTCGCAGATGCCGTAATGAGTCTGGACAATGTCATTGCTGTCGCCGGTGCTGCTAAAGACAGCATGGCATTGGTCATTTTCGGCCTGGCTTTCAGCGTACCGATCATCGTCTGGGGCAGCAAGCTGGTGATGAAACTCATGGACAGATATCCCATAACGATTGTCATCGGCGCGGCTTTACTGGGCTGGATTGCGGGCGATATGGCGGTTACCGACACCGTTACCATCAATTGGGTGAATCAGAATGCCGCTTATCTGCACTGGCTGGTACCGATACTGACCACATTACTCGTCGTCATGGCAGGCAAAATAATGGCGACACGTGCTCAAGTCACCGCGGGACCGATTATCGATTTAGTCGATGAAATAGAACCGTCCCAGAAAATAGCAAATAAAAATAAAGAGTAAACAAAAACATTCTCAATATTCTGCTCGAGAACAAGCTGGAATGACCATTCAAATTAACCAGGAATTTAAACATGCTGAAATTTTTATTGCCGGTTGACGGTTCTGACAACGCTGATAAAGCAGTCAAAAAAGTTATAGAAATGATGGGCTGGTATAAAACCGAGCCAGAAATTCATTTACTCAATGTGCAATGTCCACTCGATGGCAATGTTTCCCTGTTCATTAATCAAAACGATATTAAACAATATCACCACGAAGAGGGTCTGAAATGTTTACAAAAAGCATTCTCCATGCTGGATCAGTCCAATGTTAAATACCGGTATCACATTACCATCGGTGAGCCGTTAAACAGTATAGAACAATTTGCTACGGAACTGGATTGTGACCTGATTATCATCAGCGCGCGTGGACATGGCACCATTAAAAATCTGCTGTTAGGCTCGGTAGTCAATAAGGTGATGCAATTAACTTCAAAACCTGTTTTGCTTGTTAAATAATGACTGGATCGATTAAAAGTGAAACTCAGGGTCTTAGGATGTAGCGGCGGGATTGGTAGTGGCTCCGATACCACATCGATGCTGATTGATTCAGATATTTTGATTGACGCCGGAACCGGTGTCGGAAATTTGACACTCGACGAATTGCTGCATATCGATCATATTTTTGTAACCCACTCACACCTGGATCATATTGTTTTTATACCCTTCCTGGTTGATACCGTTGGGTTCATGCGCCAACAGCCGGTCATCGTTCATGCAACCCAGGCAACACTGGATACGCTCAAACAGCACTTATTCAACTGGCAGATATGGCCGGATTTTACGAAAATCCCGGATGCTCATCATCCTTATATGCGCTATAAAACACTATCGGAAGGAGAAATAATCGACTTAGGCGGCAGAAAAATCATGCCCCTGCCTGCAAATCACGTTGTGCCATCCGTGGGTTATCTTATTGACTCAGGCAATGCAAGCCTTGTGTTTACAGGCGATACAACTACGAATGATGCGCTTTGGCCGATTGTGAATACCATTAATAACCTCAAGTATCTGATTATTGAAGCCGCTTTCTGCGAAAAGAAAAAAGAGATCGCTATACGTTCAAAGCATCTCTGTCCGAGTCTATTATGCGCAGAACTCAAGAAACTGGAGTCTAAAGTCGAAATTTATATTACGCACTTAAGACAAGGCGAGGCTGATTTAACAATGCGTGAAATTCAGGCTTGCGCTGGAGAAATAGATCTCCACAAACTGACTAAAAATCATGTATTTGAGTTTTAGAGTATTTTAAAGAGGTGACAAATGAGCATGACAATCGCATTTAAACCGGTGGACAACAAACCAGACGAAATCGATAATAATCCGGATTTCGCAGGAAACCTGCAGGCCGTTATCCATAAAATTCACGCGACCAATGATATTGATGAAATTATGCTGGAAGTCAGCAAAGATATTTGCAGTTTGTTCAACGCGGATCGCCTGACAATTTATACCTTGAACGAGGACAAATCATTCCTGGCGTCCAGAGTCAAAACCGGACTGGATTCTTTTCAGGATCTGAAATTACCACTGAATGAACGCAGCATCGCTGGATACGCGGGTTTAAATAAAGAAATTGTAAATCTCAAAGATGTTTACGATAAACGGGAGCTGAAGAAACTTAATGAAAAACTGACTTTTCTGCAGGAAGTCGACAAGCGTACCGGGTATCGTACCAAACAAATGCTGGTTTCACCCATCCTGACAGCGGACGACAACAACACATTGGTCGGCGTAATGCAGGTTATTAACAGCAAAGACAATCACCCCTTTTCACCTTTAGTGATTGATGGTGCCAAGAAAATCTCCCGCACCCTCGCTATCGCATTAAGGCAACGTCAGAAATCATTCAAATTACTCAAATCGAAATATGACCATCTGATTCTGGATGCCGTTATTTCTACGGAGAATTTCGAACAGGCAACACAAATAGCGCGCGGCAAAGGATGCGATCTGGAAGATGTGTTAATTGATGAATTTCGAATTGCGATACCTTTAATCGGGAAAGCACTGGCTGCTTTTTTTGACGTCAAATATGAACCTTACAAAGCAGACCGGGTAAAGCCACTGGATTTGCTGCGCAATCTCAAGCGGGATTATATCGAAGCCAATACCTGGCTGCCGATTGATGACGGAAAGGAAGGTTTGGTGGTATTGACGTTAGATCCGGATCGAACTAAATCGCTGCGCATCGTAAACAATATTTTTCCCAAGTATAAAGTCATCTATGCCGTCACTACTCAGCGGGAGTTTAAACAGACGGTCGACTTATTCTATGGCAGCAGTCATGAAGATATTGATACCGGTGACATCAATGAAATGCTGGTGGGCATGGATGAAGGGGAAGAAATCCAGGAACTGGATGAAACATCCGCTGCATCGGATAATGAATTAGTCAAACTGGTCAATAAAGTCATCATTGAGGCTTACAAAATGGGGGCTTCGGATATCCATATCGAGCCCTACCCCGGAAAGGAAAAAACCAAAATCCGCTTCCGCAAGGACGGTTCACTGATGCCCTATATCGAAATTCCGGCAAGCTTGCGCAATTCTCTGATCACGCGGATCAAAATTATGTGCGATTTGGATATTTCTGAAAAACGGCGGCCCCAGGATGGCAAAATCAAATTCAAGAAGTTTGCGCCATTGGATATTGAACTCCGGGTCGCCACAATTCCATCAGCTGGCGGCATGGAGGATATCGTGATGCGTATCCTGTCTGCGGGAGAACCGATTCCCCTGGACAATATGGGTTTCACACCGCATAACCTCGCAGAACTTAAGCAAATTATCAGCAAACCTTATGGATTGTTTTTTGTCTGCGGACCGACCGGATCAGGTAAAACAACCACACTGCATTCGATTCTGAAATACCTCAATCGTGCCGAGACTAAAATCTGGACAGCGGAAGATCCTGTTGAGATTACACAAAAAGGATTGCGGCAGGTACAGATGAACGTCAAAGCCGGACTGACTTTTCCCATTGTGATGAAAGCGTTCCTGCGCGCTGACCCTGACATCATCATGGTTGGCGAGATGCGTGACAAGGAAACCACCAGCATCGGTATCGAGGCATCATTAACCGGTCACTTGGTTTTCGCAACACTGCACACCAACAGCGCACCGGAATCCATTATCCGTTTACTCGATATGGGCATGGATCCCTTTAATTTTGCCGACGCATTACTCGGTGTTCTCGCACAACGTCTGGCCAAGCGTTTATGCAAAAAATGCAAGGAACCGTATGTCGCTGGAGAGCGGAAAATCAAATCACTATTGAATGAATATTGTGAAGAACTCAGAAATATTGACCACTTCAAGAAAGATCCGGAAGCCGCAGTTGAAGAAATACTGACGGATTGGAAAAAATTATACGGCGACGATAAAAACCAGATTGTACTGTTTAAATCCGTTGGTTGTGATGATTGTGCCGGAACCGGCTATAGCGGGCGCGTAGGTTTGCATGAGTTATTAACCGCATCCGATGCGTTGAAAAAAAACATCCAGGAAGGCGCCAGAGTCGCTGACATGCTGGTAACATCACTCGGCGAGGGCATGCGCACATTGAAGCAGGACGGCATAGAAAAAGTATTACAGGGTATTACCGACATTCATCAGGTAAGGGTTGTTTGTATTAAGTAACCTGAGTTCGGGATAAGCCCTCAATCTTCGGCTAAACAATTGATCCTGGTCAGGTTCAAGGTTGGTTTATTATCAGACAAACAGTAGGCCACGATGCCAGC
>CAYXFV010000100.1:0-7652 GCA_964464365.1 uncultured Nitrosomonas sp.
ACCTCGTTCAAGATTGTTTTAATCATATTTACGCCCAAATCACCATCTTGAAGCGCTCCTTGACGATACCGAAGTAATTGCATTTCCAGTCGCTTTGCGCGAAGAAGTCGAGGTGGTGCCAATGGTCTTTCTGTTTCAGGATGTTGGCGGCGGCATCGTCCCAGTCGATGGCGGCAAATTTGGTTTCCAGCTGCTGTTTGCGGACTGCGACTTCGTCGTATTCAAAGCCGTCATATTCCCAGTGCAGCACTTCGAATACATTGCCGTCACGGTCGGCGTAGTCCATGCTGAAATCGAGTCCCCATTTCGGGCGGATACGGATGATTTTATAAATCAGTGGATTGGCTTTCGCCCAATGCTCCAGTTGTTGTAATGCCGCGCCGGTGTAGCCTTTACGCTCGAACAATAGACTATGATTCAGCACGGCGCCTTCAACCCGCTCCGGTTGCGTGAACCACGGCGCTTTGAGTGCATGCCGGTGTTCCCGGTGTGCGTGCGCTTGTGTCTGATTGGCTTCTGCATAGTATTGTTCCAGGTCGGTCAGGTCGTAACCATTCTGATCAAACAACGCCAGATCGCGCGCCTGAGGTATGCGTGTTGTCGTCAATGGTTGATCCCAATGACTGATGGGATCGAATTGATGGTTGGTTAAATCGAGATAACTCATGAGTATTCAAATGCTACGGATTAAGGATTAAATAGGTTAATAGATGATCGTTGAAAAAGATAAGAATTGTGACAGGCTGAATCAAAAAAAGTTACGTGTCTACATCAGAAACAATCAACTAATCGCTGTGACGCGGTTTTCCGTACCCTATGCGCAGCTCGTTCCGGAATCCCGATAACAATAGAAACAGATGATTATACCTATCAGTGGATAGATTTACCCTTTTTCCGATGCGTCATCGTTTTTTAAAAGGTTTGGTGGATTCAAATGCCCATTAAAGCCGGGACAAACGGGCAGGGCACCATCATTGGGTTCAGGGCTGTCTGAGATCTGCACAAAGTCATTGAATTCATCCGTCAATCTCGGCTAAACTGATCATCTTGAATTGATTCTCGTTCTCTCAGAGGTAAACCATTGAAAATTTTAGCTGCCATTTTATTTCTTGTGATTGTCTACAGCATGGGTTCAGCGTTGTATTACATGTATAAAGACACAGGAGACTCCACACGCATGGTTCGGTCGTTAAGCATACGCATTGGCGTATCCATAGCACTGTTTGTGATTATGATGATTTACAGCTACTTCACCATGTAGTTTGCATATACTCAGGGTTATTTTGTTTTTCCATTCCGTTTTTTGACGCATCTGTAGAAGCCTATTTTTCGTTTCTCTGAAAATCGCAGCCAATGAAAGAATCCATCATGTCTGTGGATGTTGTCATCATTGGTGCCGGTGCGGCGGGGATGATGTGCGCAATGGCGGCGGGCAGGCGCGGGCGCTCTGTGGTATTAGTGGATCATGCGGCGAAACTGGCCGAGAAAATCCGCATTTCGGGTGGCGGGCGCTGTAATTTCACCAATCTGCATGCGAAACCCGAGCATTTCCTGTCCGGTAACCCGCATTTCTGCCGTTCGGCACTGGCCCGTTTTACGCCGCTGAATTTCATCGCGCTGCTGAAAAAGCACGGCATACGCTACCATGAAAAAAAGCTCGGCCAGCTGTTTTGCGATGACAGTTCGCAGCAGATCATCGATCTGCTCAGCAGGGAATGCAGCGATGCCGGTGTTATGTGGCAGATGCCTTGCCGAGTGCTCGATGTTGCCGATGCGGATGGCGGTCAGGCAGCACAGCGTATTCCTTCGCGCTTTACCATCAAAACGGATCGCAATACACTGACGGCGCATGCGCTGGTGATCGCCACCGGTGGTCTGTCGATACCGCAGATTGGCGCGAGCGATTTCGGTTACCGCATGGCGAAGCAGTTCGGCATTCCGATGACGCCATTGCGCCCCGGATTGGTGGGGTTGACGTTTTCGCAGGATGATTTCTCCGGATTCAGAGATATCGCCGGTATCGCGATGGATGCTGAAGTCAGCTGCGCGGGTATGGCCTTCCGTGAAAATGTTCTGCTGACACACCGCGGACTCAGCGGCCCGGCGATTCTGCAGATTTCTTCGCACTGGCAGCCAGGCACGGCGATTCATATCGATCTGCTGCCGCAACAGGATTTGCAGGATATTTTTCAACAGCACCGGAAAAGCCAGCAATTGCTGCCGAATCTGCTGGCCAGCTATCTGCCGCGGCGTTTTGTGAAAATCTGGTGCGATGTCATGCTGGCGCGGCAGGCATTAACCGTCAAGCCTGTCCGGCAGTATCAGGACAGCGAATTACAGCGGATCGCAAAACAACTGCATGATTGGCCGATTGTGCCGAGCGGCACGGTGGGCTATAAAAAAGCCGAAGTGACCGTTGGTGGTGTTGATACGCATGCGCTGTCTTCCAAAACGATGGAAGCCAGGCAGATTCCGGGGCTTTATTTTATCGGTGAAGTCGTTGACGTAACCGGACAGCTGGGCGGTTTTAATTTCCAGTGGGCCTGGTCATCTGGCTACGCAGCCGGTCAGGCGGTATAGGGTTGCGCCGTACCGGAAGGTCTGATTATGGCGCGATCAAGCCCTTCTGATAACCGGTGGCATCAAATTCGAACACGACTGACGGATCATAGATCAGTTTCTCTTCGTTCTTGCCCTGATAACTCACCTGGCTCAGGAAGTGGCGCATGACGTTAATACGCGTAGTTTTCTTGTTGTCGCTGTGCGCAACATACCACGGTGCATAAACAAAGTTGGTTTTTGCAAACATGGCATCCCTGGCTTCGGAGTACGCATTCCACATGGCCTGTGCCTTTTTGTCGATGGGGCTGATTTTCCATTGCGTGAGCGGACTCTCCTTGCGTGCTTTAAGCCTTTTCGCTTGCTCCGGCTTGGAAATATCGAGATAGTATTTGAGAAAAATCAGATCGTCCTGTGTCAACAGATGTTCAAAATTGCCAACCTCATCCATGAATTTCAGGTATTCGTTCTCATGACAGAAATTCATCACCCGTTCGACGCCCGCACGGTTATACCAGCTGCGGTTGAAGAAAACGATTTCGCCCGCAACGGGCAGATGCGGAACAAAACGCTGAAAATACCATGCGGTTTTTTCCCGGTCCGAAGGCGCGCCCAGCGCGACGATCCTCACCTCGCGCGGACTCAGGTGTTCGCAGAAGCGTTTGATGATGCCATCCTTTCCCGCCGCATCGCGGCCTTCAAACAGGATGCAGACTTTTTTTCCTTTCTCGATGACGCTTTTGTGGAATTTGACGAGTTCGACCTGCAAATCGTACAGTTCTTTTTTATAGATTTTCTTGTCCATTCTTCAACTCCGGCAATCTTGATTTCACAATGCATTTCAAATCATATCACCATCGATATAAAGCCATCGCCCATTCTCATGCACAAAACGGCTGATTTCATGCAGGCGGTGCGTGCGTCCGCCGACTTTGAAACGTGCGACAAACTCGACAATCGCCCGGTCCGCTGCCGGTTGTTCATGGCGTTCCACCGTCAGGCCCAGCCATTTATGCTGTGTTTCGTTCGTGCGATCCAGTGCAGCGGGCCGTGTGCTGTGATGCCAGGTTGCCAGCAGATAATCGTCACGATTCAGTGTATAGGCCGTGTAGCGGGAGCGCATGAGTGCTTCGGCATGATCCGGAATTTCCGCCTGTTCCAGATACCGTCCGCAGCATGCGGCATAGGTGAGTCCGGTGCCACAGGGACACCGGGGCGGTGTGTGTGCTTTGTTTCTATCGATCATGCTGCATGCGTGATTGCGTCTCGGTCTGGAACGTTTTGGTAGATAATATCACCGTTTCCATCGATTCGATCGCCAGTATTCAGCGATTAAACTGGCGGTACTATTACAAATAACCTGTCAATACATGGATAGCTCGGCACAGAACGCAACACAGCACACGGCGCAGCGCCGCATTGCACACCTCGATATGGATGCGTTTTACGCATCGGTTGAACTGCTGCGCTATCCGGAATTGCGCGGCCAGCCGGTTGTCATCGGTGGGCGCAGCGAACACCAGCCGGTGGCGCAGGCCGACGGGCGGCGGCAGTTCTACCGCCTGCGCGATTATGCCGGACGCGGCGTGATTACTACCGCGACATACGAAGCGCGCGCGTTGGGTATCGCCTCGGGCATGGGGGTGATGAAAGCAGCCCAGCTGGCGCCCGATGCCATTCTTTTACCGGTGGATTTTGAGGCCTACCGGCACTGTTCGCACCAGTTCAAGGCGGCTGTCGCCGCGATCGCGCCGCAGATTGAAGATACCGGAATCGATGAAATTTATATCGATTTCAGCGATCTGCCTGACGAAACATCGGCGCTCGCGCAGCGCATCAAGCAGGCCATTCGTGACGCCACCGGACTGACCTGTTCAATCGGCATCGCACCCAACAAGCTGCTGGCAAAAATCGGCTCGGATCTCAACAAGCCGGATGGTGTTACCCAGCTCGATATGTCCGATATACCGAAGCGGATCTGGCCGCTACCGGTGCAGAAAATTAACGGTATCGGCCCCAAAGCGACGAAAAAACTGGCCGCTCTGGGGATTCAAACCATTGCCGAACTGGCGCAGGCGGATACGGGATTGCTCCAGCTTCATTTCGGACGTAGTTATACCGCCTGGCTGCATGCGGTATCGCGTGGAATAGACTACCGTGCGGTGCAAACGCATTGCGAGCCAAAATCGATCAGCCGCGAGATGACATTCGAGCACGACCTTCATCCGCGCCTCGACCGTCCGGTGTTATCGGAAATCTTTACCGCATTGTGCGCGCAGGTTGCTGCGGATTTGAAGCGCAAAGGTTACATCGGGCGCACCATCGGTATCAAACTGCGTTTTGAGGATTTTCGTACCGTAACACGTGATTTTACCGTGACGATGCATACGGCGGATGCCGTGCAGATCCGCCGCGCCGCCGGGGAGTGCCTGCGGCGGATTCCGCTGACAAAAAGATTGCGCCTGCTGGGCGTGAGGGTCAGTTCATTGCAGCCTGCCCATGCCACGGCTGAGGCGAGCTCTCCGATGCAGCGGGAGTTGCCGCTGTTTTTCTGAGCAGGAAATGTGCGCCCGATTTCCTGCTCAGACAGCATGTGGAATGACTGGCGTCAGGTTCTGGGTTCGGAACGGTCTGTGCGGTTCATGGCATCCTTGGCGTCACTCCAGTGAACAATGTCGGTGACAAAATAATCAAATGTGCGCGGCATGATATCGTTTGTCTCGCTGACGTAATTCACAATATCCAGAATGAACAGGGTGCGTAATATGCCGTGGCGGCGATAGCCGCTCTGTTTTCTCAGCACGATCTGATCGCGCCAGGTGCCGAAGTTGATGTACGTCGTGGGACGATCCGTGTCGAAATTGGGTTCTTCGTGCAGCGGATGATGCGTATGGCCTTCACCATGAATCTGGAAATTGTAATGCTGGTATTGCGGCAGAAAGCTGGGGAATTTTTTCATCGTCGAAAGCCGGACACTGGGTTTGTGCAGGTTGCCGATAAACGCCAGAATACGCATTAATCCCGCGATAGACCTGATTTCCAGACCATGCCCCATCGATTTCATGAATTCCAGGATGCGTCTGGCCAGTTTCAGACCCTTGCCGATCAGCGGGGTCGTGGATTGATAGGTAAAGTCCCAGCTGAGCCATTCCATCACGCATTCGTAGAGCGTGTCTTCAATGATGGCGATGACTTCCGGTTTTTTATGCAGTCTGCGCATCTCCGCAGTTTCAACCAGTATTCTGTGTACTGCGGCGTAGGTTGGCCGGTAGAGATCCAGTTCGTCGAGAATACTTTCAAGCCGTGCATCATAATAGTGGGCGTTATTCAGTTTTTTCTTGGTTTTATAGATAAACGTCGACAATACACCCGCTGCAACGGCATCGCCGAAACAGGGTTCGAAAAAGGGTGCGAATTTCAATTGTTGCCAGGTTTCAATCTGCCAGCCCTGGCCGACGTCCCAGCCGGGTTTTGTGCCTTCCGCCTTGATGCTGCGTGAATTTGACGAATCACGCCACTGGCCATGCGTGGTAAAAAAACGGAAACCGGTATCGCCATAATAGAACGGGCAGTAGGGCGCCTGGGCTGTGTTCAGAAACATCGCTTCATCGCCGTACATGCGACCAAGCATTTTGCGTTCCGATTCGGGAATCGTTGCGACGTTGATACCCAGACCGGTTTCATAGAAATACTTCAATGCGTCCGGAACGCAGTAGAGTTCCTTGTCGTGATTGCCGACCGTGATGACTGTTTTGACGCGGATGGCTCTGGGCTGGCAGTCACGCGTTAATTTGCTTTCCAGTTCGCGCAGCCATTTGAAAAAACTGGCGTGTCTTTTCTCAACAATGTCTCTGATGATGGCATTGACTACGCTTGAAAATTCCGCTTCCCGCTCGCGTTCCCACGGATAAATGGGCGGTTCGTGCGCCGCCCATTTATTGCTGCGGATCATGTCAATCACATCGCCATCCAGTACTAGCACAAATTCATCGATATAGTACATGATGCAGCGTTGACGGATGGCGTCGTAAAACGCGTCCCAGGTATGGTTGTCCAGGTTTTGCAGTCCGACAGTGCCGTCGGTTAAATGGATATCGCTGACGGTGACGCAAAGACGGTTGCCGCGATCTTCCGGAGGCTCGTCCACTTCAAGTGAACATTTTTCAACGGTGCCTAAACCCAGGGTTGAGCGCATTTTTTTAATGAGGTCGGCGGGTTTGAATTGATTAATCAGACTGGAGTTCATCGCTTGGGCTCCTTTTAAATTTACGCAGGTATGTTTAGAAAATTGAAAAAGCGCATGAGATCAATGGAATGGATTCCTCCAACTAAACGGCATCGCAATGTGCCAGACTGGAAATCTAAATAAATAGTCGAAAAAGGAGGAGTCAAATGAATATTACACGGATAGGTATAGATCTGGCAAAACAAGTATTTCAGGTTCATGGCGTGGATCATTTTGAGCAGGTGGAACGTAAACAATTGCGCAGTGTTTACGTTGGGGTTCGCAGGCTCACCGCCAACCTACCGGCCACGCACATTGGTGTATGGTAGTTTGGCGGTGAATGTAATGAACCCCAAATGCGCCTGTGAAGGCGCATAAACAGCACGGAGAAAGTCCGTGTCGGAGCAAGCCATGACTCCGTAATCAAAAGTAACTGCGTCACTGCGAGGTGGGGTGGCGAGCAACTGGAGAAGAACGTCCAGTCCGTAGGAGACGAACCCGATTCGGCGGGATGTGGCGGCGAGCCTGTTTGGGAAAGGCGAAGCCCGAAAATCGCCCTTGACGTTGCGATGGCGGATAAAACGATCGAGGGGCGCATCAAGTGGTTGGGGATGGAATGGGCGGAAGTTTATGCGAGATTGAATCGCCCCGGGTTTACAGGAGACTCTATTTCTTGAGAGGATAGAGTAATGAAAAAACAAATGAGATATTCACCGGAAGTACGGGAACGCGCAGTCCGGCTATTGAGAGAACACCAGGGCGAGTATGCGTCGGAGAGGGCAGCACTGGAATCAATAGCATCGAAGATTGGTTGTATAGTCTAACCAGTTAAGAATGATTTAGAACATATAGGATTTGAAGAGCTTAT
>CAYXFV010000101.1:0-7262 GCA_964464365.1 uncultured Nitrosomonas sp.
CAAGGATAAAGCTAAAGAGACTTTATCCTAATTTATTAAATTGATAGAGTACTAGATCATTTGAATAACGATGGTGTTGTTTTACAAATCCTGCAAAAAAACACAGCGTGCGTTAACGATAAAACCCGCAATAATTAAAGCAGCGCCAGATTATTGCGATGAATCAGTTCGGCTTCGTCAACGTAGCCCAATAACATTTCAATACTGCTACTCGGCTTACCCATAATTTTATGGGTTTCCTCGGTATTATAGTTGATTAATCCGCGTGCAATCTCCCGGCCTTCAGGCGTAAAACAGGCAACCGCCTCACCCCGGTCAAAATCGCCGCTGACATGCGTCACACCGATTGGCAGCAGGCTCTTCCCATCCATAATCAGTGCGTTGACGGCGCCCTGATCGAGGATAATTCTGCCACGCACTTGCAGATAGTCCGCGAGCCATTGCTTACGCGCCGCCAGCACAGGTATTGTCGCCAGCAGACGTGTACCGATGGATTCGCCCTGCGCCATACGTACCAGCACCTGTGGTTCATGACCGGATGCAATAATCGTATGCGCGCCACTGCGTGCCGCACGTTTTGCAGCAATCACCTTTGTCAGCATGCCACCGCTGCCGATGCTGCTGCCAACGCCACCGGCCATGTCCATGAGTGCTGTGTCAGCCGCACTGACTTCGGAAAGCAGTCGCGCATCGCTATTTTTACGCGGATCGCTGGTAAAAAGCCCGGCCTGGTCCGTCAATATCACCAGCGCATCTGCTTCGACCAGATTAGTCACCAGCGCAGCCAGTGTATCGTTATCGCCGAACCGGATTTCATCCATCGCAACGGTATCGTTCTCGTTAATGATGGGTATTGTTTCCAGTTTCATCAGCGTCATGAGCGCGGAGCGCGCATTCAAATACCGTTTACGGCTGGAAAGATCTTCATGGGTCAGCAATACCTGCGCAGTCTGAAGCCCATGATGACTAAAGCAGGACGCGTAAGCCTGCGCCAGCCCCATCTGTCCGACAGCCGCCGCAGCCTGCAGTTCATGCAAGGCATGAGGCCGTGTACCCCAGCCCAGACGCTGCATACCTTCTGCTATGGCGCCCGAGGAGACCAGAACGATTTCCTTGCCCATATGCCTGAGCCGGGCAATCTGTTCCGCCCAATCTGTCAATGCAGGATGATCCAGCCCTTTTCCCTGATTGGTGACCAGACTGCTGCCCACTTTGATCACAATGCGATGCGTTTCTCTTAGCATGATACCAATACGTTTATATCAGTCATGATCATAGGATGATGGTAAATGCTGCACCAGATAATCCATAATTTCGTATGTCAACTGCCGGCATCCTGCGCCGGTAAGCGCAGAAACCATGAAATATTTATCTGTCCATTCCAGTCTCCGGACAAATTCTTTGCATATCTGGTCTTGCTGGTCTTCCGGCAACATATCCACTTTATTCAAGACCAACCAGCGCGGTTTTGAATACAAGGCTTCATCGAATTTACGCAATTCCGCGATTAATGCCTGCGCGGTATACACCGGATCTGCATTTTCATCGAACGGCGCCATGTCGACCAGATGCAGTAATAACCGGGTGCGCGACAAATGCTTTAAAAACCGATGCCCCAGTCCGGCACCCTCTGCCGCACCTTCAATCAGCCCGGGAATATCCGCCATGACGAAGCTGCGGTCATAATCAATCCTGATTACCCCCAGATTGGGTTTCAATGTTGTGAATGGATAATCGGCTACTTTAGGACGCGCCGCCGAAACAGCGCGAATCAGCGTTGATTTTCCAGCGTTGGGCATACCCAGCAGGCCCACATCAGCCAGCACTTTAAGCTCCAGCTTTAATTCGTATTCCTGCCCTGCTTCCCCTTGGGTAAACTGGCGCGGCGTACGGTTAGTGCTTGACTTGAAATGCAGATTACCGAAACCGCCCTCGCCCCCTTTGGCCAGCAAGATCTTCTGCTGATGGTGCAGCAGATCGGCGACGACTTCATGTGTCACGGTATTCGTGATCAAGGTGCCTACCGGCATACGCAATACAATATCGTCCGCGCCCTTGCCATAACAATCCGAACCGCGACCGTTCTGGCCGTTTTTAGCACGGAAGACACGCGCATAACGATAATCAACCAATGTGTTAATGTTGCGGTCAGCGATAGCGTAGACACTTCCACCGCTGCCACCGTCACCGCCGTCGGGTCCACCTTTGGGGATAAATTTTTCGCGACGAAAGCTGGCCGCGCCGTCTCCACCTTTACCGGCAAATACTTGTATCATTGCTTCGTCTATAAACTTCATACATCAGCCCGGACCAAACCATGCTCAGGCATGGCACAACACATATCTTGATTGAACAAATAAAAAAGCCCTATCAACTAAGACAGGGCTTCTGGACGCACACTAAGTTGTGATAAAAATTGATTATGCCGGTGTGATATCAACGACCTTGCGCTTCATTTCGCCTCTGATACCGAACTTTACAACGCCGGCGATCTTCGCAAATAAGGTATGATCCTTGCCGATGCCGACATTAACACCCGGATGAAACTTGGTACCGCGCTGCCGAACTATAATCGAACCGGCTGATATCAATTCGCCGCCGTAACGTTTCACGCCCAGCCGCTTCGACTCGGAATCGCGACCATTTCTGGAACTGCCGCCTGCTTTTTTATGTGCCATGATTAAACTCCTAAAAACCTACCTGTCGTTTTTAACAGGTATTCGCTCAAGCTGAAATGCCAGTGATCTGAATCTCAGTATAATTTTGACGATGCCCTTGATGCTTCTGGTAGTGCTTGCGGCGACGCATTTTAAAAATACGAATTTTGTCATGCCGCCCCTGCCCAAGTACGGTAGCGCTGACTTTAGCGCCAGCAACAAGCGGCGTTCCCATTGAAATATTATCGCCATCAGCAACCATTAATACCTGATCAATGACAAGCTCACTACCGTCTTCAGCATCAAGTTGCTCAACTTTCAGTTTCTCACCAACTTTGATACGATACTGCTTGCCACCGGTTTTTATAACCGCATACATAATAAACCCCATCAATCTCTTTAATACAGAACCGAGCATTATACATAAGCAAACACCTTTTGTGGAGCGAAATTATTTTGATTTTATTTATGCTTGACACAAAAGTATGTCATTTCTAACATAGCGTTTTCTTCAAGGTTACATCGTGTCAATAGATCATATCAAGCGCTTTATTGCCCGGGACATGGGCATCGTGGACGAAGTCATCAGACAAAAGCTGCATTCCCATGTAGCGCTTATCCGGCAAGTCAGTGAATACATTATTAACAGCGGCGGCAAACGCTTGCGCCCTGCACTGGTTATTCTGTCTGCCGGCTCTTTTGGTTATACCGGACAGCATCATTACAACCTTGCCGCGGTCGTCGAGTTTATCCATACAGCAACGCTGCTGCATGACGATGTGGTCGACGAATCCGAAATGCGCCGCAATAAGGAAACCGCAAATGCCTTGTTCGGCAATGCCGCCAGCGTGCTGGTCGGCGATTTTCTATATTCGCGCGCTTTCCAGATGATGGTGGAAGTCGACAATATGCGTGTCATGCAGGTACTGGCCGACGCCACAAATACTATCGCCGAAGGTGAGGTGCTGCAACTGCTTAATTGTCGCGATCCCGATGTCAATGAAGAAAACTATTTACGGGTGATTCGTTTCAAAACCGCAAAACTCTTTGAAGCCGCCAGCCGATTAGGCGCTATTCTTGGCAATGCCACGCCCGAACACGAAAAAGCCATGGCTGTTTATGGCATGCACCTGGGTACCGCATTTCAACTCATTGACGATGTTCTGGATTATTCGGGAGATCATCAGGATACCGGCAAGAACCTCGGTGATGATCTGGCAGAAGGAAAACCCACGCTGCCACTGATTCATGCCATACGGACAGGCAGCGCCGAACAAGCCGGTTTAATTCGGGACGCCATTAAAAACGGTGGCATTGATAACCTCGAACCGGTACTCAGAATCATCCATAATACCGGTGCGTTGGATTACGCTAAAAAATGTGCACTCAATGAAATTGAAATTGCGATGTCAGCCATCGCCTTTTTACCCGATTCTGAGCATAAGGAATGCCTGATGCAGCTTGCCGATTTTTCGGTCACACGAAATCATTAGCTTCTGCATGAAACGTATGAAAATAATGCGCATCCATTAATCAAGATAGCCGCAATTCGAATCGGTGATTGAAAATGCGGTGTTTCAAATGCGGTGTTTCTTTTATGCGTTTCATATCCTGCCTGTAGCCTGCAAAACCTTGTCAATACTCCACCGGCAAAGGATCCAGGCTGCGCCATAAATACCAGGTTGCCACGGAACACCACGGTTTCCATTGCTGCGCCAGTTCAAGCATGTTTTTCTTACTCACCGTCTGATTCTCAAAGTAATGCAAACTGATCGCACGCTGCAAACCAATATCATCCAGTGGCAAAACATCGGGGCGCAACATATGAAAAATCAGAAACATTTCGGCGGTCCATCGACCGATGCCTTTGACTTGAACCAGCTGCCGGATTAATGCTTCGTCATCCATCGCATTCCATTCAGATACGCTCAGCTTATCCGCCATAAAATGAAACGACAGATCACGAAGATAGCCGATTTTTCTGTATGATAACCCGCACTGTCGCAATAACGCTTCATCGGCATCATGAATAACCTGAGGCGCAATATCGGGTATGGCATGAACCATTTTTTGCCAAACAGATTCAGCAGCCTTTACAGAAATCTGCTGCCCGACAATCGAACGCGCAAGCGTTGTAAAAGCATTACCACGCGATGTGAGCACAACATCATCATACTGCTGCTGTATCAACTGTCCCATCACAGGATCATTTACAGTCAATTCATGTATGGCCAGCGGCCAGTAAACAGGTGTCATTTATTTAAAAATAGTGCAATCAATAACAATAATTGAAAAAAGACCGACCATTTGTTTCTTTATTTCAGGTATTCTATCATTCAACAATACGTAGAGCCTTCGATGTTACAATGGCAATCTGCTTACAGTGACTGCACATCATTGCGCATCGGGCAACAATTAATATGCATGACGGGCGCTTCCCTTTTAATAAATTTTTATATAGCATAGTGCCTTGAGAATTTTTCCCACACGAAATTTCATCTTGAAATTGACCCGGCAGTCCTAATCTAATTGCATCATTTCGTTACTTACACAAATAGATAAATAATTTTTAATGAGGAATATATGAGTCAGCATATTCATTACGTTACCGATGAAAATTTTGAAACTGAGGTTTTGCAGTCATCACTACCGGTGCTAGTCGATTACTGGGCTGAGTGGTGCGGCCCTTGCCGGGCGATTGCACCTATTCTGGACGAAATTGCCAGCGAATACGAAGGCAAACTCAAAGTCGCAAAACTGAATATTGACGACAATGAAGTCACACCGGCGAAATACGGTATTCGCGGTATTCCGACACTGATGCTATTCAAGAATGGCAACATTGAAGCTACAAAAGTGGGTGCATTACAGAAATCGCAATTAACCGCATTTGTTGACAGTCATCTCTAAAGCCGCTAAGCTTCAGCAGAAATCGTCAGCAGATTAACTGATTTAAGACTGCGGATTGAATCACTCGCTTAATTTCTTGCTATCATTTTTTCTTATATACGATCCCGTCAGTAGTTACTTTCCTCCCGGCGTTCATCTTTTACGTTAATTTCTACGTTTTTTTTCAAAGAACTATTTCATGCGCTTATCCGATCTTAAAAACCTTCATGTAACCGAGCTTATTAAAATGGCTACCGCTAATGAAATTGACGGCGCCAACCGAATGCGAAAACAGGATTTGATTTTTGCCTTACTGAAAAATCAGGCCAAGAAAGGTGAAAGCATCTATGGTCATGGCACACTGGAAGTGTTACAGGATGGTTTTGGCTTTCTGCGCTCACCAGATACGTCTTATTTAGCCGGTCCTGATGATATTTATATTTCACCCAGCCAGATCAGACGTTTTAACCTGCACACCGGTGATTCAATTGATGGCGAAATCCGTCCACCTAAAGACGGAGAGCGTTATTTTGCATTAGTAAAAGTTGATAAAGTTAACAACGAACCGCCGGAAAATTCCAAGAACAAAATTCTTTTTGAAAATCTGACGCCGCTGTTTCCAACAGACCCCTTAAAACTTGAACGCGATATCAAGGCGGAAGAAAATATCACAGGACGTGTTATTGATCTGATCGCACCGATCGGAAGAGGACAACGCGGCTTACTCGTCGCCAGCCCCAAGTCAGGAAAAACCGTTATGCTGCAACATATTGCTCATTCCATTGCAGCCAACTATCCTGATGTTATTCTGATGGTTTTACTCATTGATGAACGTCCTGAAGAAGTGACCGACATGATACGCTCCGTCAGAGGAGAAGTCGTTTCATCGACGTTTGATGAATCAGCCATGCGGCATGTGCAGGTGGCGGATATGGTGATCGAAAAAGCCAAACGCTTGGTGGAACACAAAAAAGATGTCGTCATTCTGCTCGATTCCATTACCCGCCTGGCACGTGCCTATAACACCGTAGCGCCCGCTTCGGGCAAAGTATTGACCGGTGGTGTCGATGCAAACGCTTTGCAGCGCCCCAAGCGGTTTTTTGGAGCCGCACGCAACATTGAAGAAGGCGGCTCGCTGACGATTATTGCCACGGCATTGATTGACACCGGTTCACGTATGGATGATGTCATTTATGAAGAATTTAAAGGAACCGGCAATATGGAGATCCACCTGGATCGACGCATGGCCGAAAAAAGAGTTTACCCGGCGATCAATGTCAACCGCTCAGGAACGCGCAGGGAAGAGTTATTGATCGATCCTGATGTATTGCAAAAAATCTGGGTACTGCGCAAATTACTCCATCCCATGGATGATATGGATGCCATGGGATTTCTGCTGGACAAAATTAGAGCAACCAAAAACAACTCTGATTTTTTTGATTCCATGCGGCGGGTATAGAAGTATAGAATTTTAGTTTTAAAATTGACGTCTGATGCATGAGAGAGTATAGTGTTCGACTTTTCGGGGTGTAGCGTAGTCTGGTAGCGCGCCTGGTTTGGGACCAGGATGTCGGGAGTTCGAATCTCTCCACCCCGACCAATATAACAAGCCCTAGATATTCAGGGCATGCTCGACACAGTGCCCGTAGCTCAATCGGATAGAGCACCAGCCTTCTAAGCTGGGGGTTACAGGTTCGATTCCTGTCGGGCACGCCA
>CAYXFV010000102.1:0-6686 GCA_964464365.1 uncultured Nitrosomonas sp.
TAATCATGGCTATTATAAATTAGTACGTAATTGTATCGTTGGAACGAACTACTAGAAACAGAGCCGGGAAATGAGCTTTATTTTGGCAGTCTCTCAAACATTCTGCATGATGAACTTAAAGATGATCCGATTCCTTATAGAAAAGACGTAAAATCTTTATTACATAATTTGCTTTCCTATGCAGTAGTCTATCTACCGGATATTATTGAAGTATCTACTCCTCGGCACTCACAAAAAATTAGATTAATAAAACAACCTTTAGAGTTAACAAAAGCATAAACGACGTTAGAGTCGAATCAAGAAGTGTATATTCAGACATAAATAAAAGTTTTTATTTTGTAATTGTTTGCGGAACTCTTTTTCCACTCTTAGAGATGTTCATTCTGGTAATTTGTCGAATGGGATTCGGTGACCAGCTAACATGTATTGGTTTGTCTGATCCATAAAAATATATTCTATCAGCAAAAATATTTTCAAATATCCAACTGGCCACATCCCACATGTCTTCATCTTCAATAATAAAATCGCAAGCAGCGCCTAGTCTTTCACATATAAATTTCTCATTACGTTTCTTTTCATGTGCAGCATGCTGATCCAGTTTTGGCGAGATTCTTCCGGGTATCTCTTTTGCAAGTACTGCTGAGCAAAAACCATATGTTAGCTTTATCATGCCAAAGTAATCGATGACAGGATCTAGGATGTTTGTGGCAAGCTCATATAGCGCGGTGTATGAATCAGCTTCTTTAGGTAAGTTAGGTATTCCTGTTCGGACCTGTGTTTCGCCACATTCAATGAAATCCCGATAGGTAAAATATCTCCCACACGGTTCATCAAGCTTCGGGATGGTTTGACTTCGAATTAATCGCATTCCATCAATTTCCCATCGAGCCAGTTTTAAATTTGTTTCAAATTCTTCAGGATTTGGACCATATTCTGAAAAATCAAAAAGATTTAAGCCCTCTAACTGATTATCAAATGAAAACTGCTCGCTATAACCATCCATTTCCTCATTCATGAATCGAGATTTTAGAAAAAGGTAGGGCGGTTCAAATTCATCACCGTATTCAAATAGCTGAAAATCTTGTTGATGGAATAAAATTTTTACGCGATGAATCATTTTTGGAAGCTGCTTACCCAGAAAATCGTCAAATCGCATCAAAGTCAACTTTCCAGATCGAATGTGAATTTTAACAAGATCAGCCGATGTGATATCACCATAGAACGCTGCACCACAACCAATATATATACGCAAAATGGGAGGCAGTTGTTCAACCAGGCTGGTATGTAATTGTAAAGATTCGTTATCTATATACCAGCCTAATCCTCTAGATGCAGCATCGCTACAAGCCTTTTCAATTTGTTCCGGTTGGGCAATTTGGAACAATAGTTCTGTCGCGGCTCGTTTGGCAATGCCATAATCGGCAAAAAACGCTTTTATGTCGCGTTTTAGTGATGGTTCAAGATGTCGATATGCTTTACGTTTTTCGAACAGATCGAGTGCAAAATAGACCAAAAGATCATCTTGTCGTAGTTTGCTTGCTGTCTCCAGAATAGCATCGTCTTTTTGGCTACGTAGAAAACGCAAAGCTTTGGGCAGGCTACCGAATGCTTCAAGTAGTTGTGGTAAGTTTTTCACTTCGCTTTTGTCGGGTTCTCTCCCAGTTTCCAGCCATTGTTGCCATAGAGTATCAAGAAGTATTTGATGCTCTGCATAGCGTGCAGCGTCTTTCTCAGCCTTGCTAGGTCTTGGCATGCTGCGCAGATGACTTGCTGCGCGTAATAAATTTGAGCGAGAACGACTTCTACCGATTAAAAAGCGTTGTTCAACATCTTTATCCTTAAAAACAAAAAAAATACCAGGCGCTACAGGAATGGGATCCTCGTGCAAATTCTGCTCGATAAATATTTTGAGCTCATTGGGTGTATAAAATTTTTGGAAAGTACCACGGGAGGTCAAAACACCATCATTAAAAGGTTTTCCTTTAGTGGCATTCTGGTTAGCCAGCATTACCGATACAACAAGCAATTCTTGAGCTAATGAATAAGCTCCTTGAAGCGCCTCAATACGCTCATTAATATTTTCAATGACATTGATGACAAATCCAAGATTAACAATATTGGATATTTGCTTTTCATTGTCAGGCACATAATGTGGATCCCAACCCAACGCTTGAATGCCATTTTCTTGCAAACCACGTAAATCGTCACCACGTCCACAGCCGTAATCAAATACGTTACGCGTACCATCCAAAAATCCAAATTTTGCAAGCATTTGGATTGGTGCAGAGAATCCATAGCGTACCAAAGCAGTTAAATGTCGCTGTACTTCATTTGCTGAGCAGAATTCACTTGCATCTTCGGGCTCTGAAAGATCATTTCCAATCGGAATGAACTCATAATCAATCAGTTGATAACCTTTTTCATTGATTAGTTTTTCCCACTGTTTCTGAAAACCGATTCGCGATGGATCATCGAAAAGTCCTAATGCTTCAGCGGCGCTGGTCAATTCTTGGAATTTGGGAATCTCTTTATGATCGGGTGGGAGTAGTAATTCTTTGCGATGTAAAATCGGAGGATTAAGTGAGTCTGCATAAGAACGCTTGCGAACTTGTTGTGTTCCAGTTAGTTCAACACGCCAGCTTGTGTTTAACTGAGGGAACGGCTGATTAAAAAAGCCGGGATAATAAAGAAAAGAAATTGATTCTTTGTTTTCCGAAATTCGAACAACATTATAATCTTCACCTCTGCTGACTTGCGCTAATTTTTCCGCATTTTCTAAAACTTCGATCTCGGATGTGTTGAGTGAATAAAATGCTTCTATGTGCAAGTAACGGGATAAATGAACAAATTTTCCAGTATTGTTCGAAGCTGTCATTGTTTATTCTGTACGCATAAAAAAACAAAAACAAATCGCTGGTTTATAACGATCAAATTTTCAATACTTTTTTCTTCTTTAAAGCATCATTCTGAATCAAATGCGCTTTCTCCCCATCATACTCAATCACCACATCTTTTCCTGCAACAGGCTTACCATTAATCTCATTTAATTGATGCACAATAAAATCCTTCCCGGTCTGCTGATAAAAAACCGCATTTTCCTTGTCGATATGTAGAATTTTGCCTTCATACTGTTTTTTATCATGAGGAGGCTTGGCTAGATAAATATTGTAAATGCCGGGCCTGATGCCTTCTTCCGCTTTCTTGATGGTGCCGGTCGTCTCCCATTCATTGTTGAGCAGGGCCTGAATGATCTTTTGCCCGTTCATCACGACAATACGCAGTTTCTGAGTTGCCATTTTTGTTTTTCTTTTGTCTATTATCTATTCGTTCATTGATTGCTGAGGTTTGATGCGCTGAATCCGTTTTCAATCTGCCTCTTGATTGGTAAGCTCATCGAGGATTTTGAACAGATCAAAGTTTGTCGATCTTTCCGCACCATATAAAAAGGCGATCAATTGCAACGCACCACTGCCTTTGGCTGAAAAGCGTCCATCCTGCAAAGCATGGATGGTGTATTGAATCCTGTTAGGGCAGTTTCTGCCTTCCACGAAGTAATCTTTCACTTTTGTTGTGAGTAATTTCTGATCATCTTTGGACAAATCGCGCACTAAGTCTTTTGGGCTACGCTTGTCTTTTTTGATCAGGTGATAGATTGAATCGAGTAATGAGGTCTGGGCGTTTTTTGGGTTTGGGTTTGGTTTTTGCTGGTCGGCTGTGGCATCGGTTCTTTCTTCAGCCTGTTGTGTTTGCTCATCCGTATCGATGGCGCCTTGCTTCTTTTTTTGTTCCAGGAATTTGCCAAAGTGTTTCACGTCCAATCGGGATATTTCTTCCGGTGCGCTCAGGTTCAGCCAGTGGATGACTTCCTCTTTGCTGACCTTGTAGTACCGGGTCAAATCATAGATGGCTGTCACATCCGCGCAGCGCCCTGAGCGGTAGACCGCATCGATTGCGTCAGGCAAATCGAGCAGTGCCGCATGCGTGGTGATATACGGATTGGTTTTGCCAAGTTGTCTGGCAATTTCAGCCTTGGTTTTACCGGCTGCAAGCTGGCGTCCGATAAAATCGGCGATTTCGCGGGATGTCAGATTGTCCCGCTGCAGATTCTCGATCACCTGATCGGCTTCACTGTAATCGGTGTCGATGAATGCGGGAATGGTTCTCAAGCCAGCGTTGATACTGGCGCGATAGCGTCTTGCGCCATGATTAATGATGTAGGTACCCGGTTTGTCGGGATTGGGACGTACCGATATCGGTGATTTCACGCCTCTCGATTTCACCGTCTCGGTCAGCTCGCGCAGCGTGTCCTGATTGAACTCCTTTCTCGGCTGATGGATATCTTCAATAATCAGATCGATATCGATTTCAGCAGCACCCAAGGGTGCTGCAGGCGCAGTGGTTTTTTTGCCGGTCCCGGCTCCTCTCTTTTTTACGGTCATCGGTGTCTCGTGTGTTTATTTGTTTTTATTATGCTGTTTTTGATATTCTGTTATCCTGTTCGGATGGATTAAAATACCAGCTTTACAGCCGCAAAACAATGACCGGCATTGCTTAAGCGGCTTAAACCATAAAATTAGCACGGTTACTCTCATGTACAACCTGATTCTGATCACCAATATTTTACGTACCCTCGATGAAAAGGGTATGACCAAGTCGGAGCTGGCGCAGAAAGCAGGGGTGTCGATCGCCTTCTTCACTGATCTCACCAACGACAAAGCCAATCCCTCGCTCAGAATCATCGAGGCTATTGCCGAAGCGTTAGAAACGCCGCTCCCCATGCTGCTCGACAGTTCCGACATGGATCCGGCAGACCTTGAAGTGCTCGCCAAACGTAAACCGGGAAGATTACCCAAAGGCTTTGTCTGGAAGGGCGGTGTATTGAGTGAATTTGAAGCGTATCAGGTCGATCAATGGGATAAAAAGAACCGTGCGTTTCTGACCAAAGAAGCCCAAAAGAATACAGCAAAGATCAGAAGAAGAAACAAGAATTCATAAATAACGAAAAAAATAGCAAAAAAACATTGCATCAATTTTAATTTCGTTATATTGTTATATTCAATCTATGCCGAATGGTGTGAATATGACAATGCAAAACACATCAGCATCACCGTTACCCGATTCTCAAACTGCACCGACGTTGGCCATATCAGCGATGTCGGTCAAGGAACGCGCCAAACGCAAGCTTGAACGCGATGCCCAAAAAATCGTATCCGCGCTGCAAGATCCGGACACGGTGGAAATCATGGTCAATGCCGACGGGCGCATCTGGCAGGAGAAGCTCGGGCAAAAGATCACCTGTATCGGCAATCTTCAGGCTGCGCAGGCTGAAGCGGTTATCAAAACGGTTGCCGGATATCACGGCAAGGAAGTTACCCGGTTCAATCCGATCATCGAAGGTGAGTTTCCCCTCGACAATTCCCGCTTTGCCGGACAGCTGCCGCCGGTCGTCACGTCCCCGACCTTCGCCATCCGTAAAAAAGCGGTTGCCATTTTTACGCTCGATCAGTATGTCGAAAATGGTGTGCTGTCACCCAAGCATTGTAATGTGATCAGGAATGTCGTGCGCGAGCACCGCAATATCCTCGTGATCGGCGGTACCGGTTCCGGCAAAACCACTTTGATCAACGCCATCATTTTCGAGATGGTGCTCGATGATCCGGATGAGCGCATCTTCATTCTGGAAGACACCGGTGAGATTCAATGCACGGCGCAGAATTTCGTGCGGTATCACACCACACTCGATGTCGATATGACCCAGTTACTCAAAACCACGCTGCGCATGCGTCCCGACCGCATCCTGGTGGGTGAAGTCAGAGGCGCCGAAGCGCTCGATCTTCTGGATGCCTGGAACACCGGCCACGAAGGCGGCGCCGCGACTTTGCATGCCAATGATGCGTTATCCGGCCTGACAAGACTTGAATCACTCATATCACGCAATAACCATGCACCGGCTGACATCAAGCCGCTCATCGCAGAAGTGGTGGATGTGGTAATCCATATTGCACGCACAAAACAGGGAAGACAAATCAAAGAAATACACGAAGTCTGCGGTTTTAAGCGCGGCCATTACCAGACCCGGCGATTGTAATATTGTTTAAGGAGTCGATTCATGAAGCTCAATCAGATTAAACCCAGTGCCATGTTGTTTGATGTGCTTTTATTTCTGATTTTTTTAAGTCTGCTCCTGCTCACAAATCATGCCCTGGCAGCGGTGGGCGCCGGTGGCGCACTGCCGTATGAATCCTGGCTGGTAAATCTGCGTAACTCCGTAACCGGCCCGGTTGCATTTACCTTATCTATCGTCGGCATTGTGGTTGCCGGTGGCATTTTAATCTTTGGCGGTGAATTGAATGCGTTCTTCCGCACGTTGATTTTTATCGTGCTGGTGATGGCGTTACTCGTTGGCGCCAACAACATCATGACCAATCTGTTCCAGGGTGCGGTGATTCCGGTTAATCCTCCGGCAGAACAAAGCTGAATGTTGTCAGCCGCGTATGCGGCTGGCATTGCGATTATTTATTTGCTGTTACTGTTAACCTTCATAAGGAGACAGACTATGGCGTTACGAACCCTACCGATCAGGCAATCGGGCAACCGCCCGAATCTCTTCATGGGCGGTGACCGGGAACTCGTGATGTTCTCGATCCTGATTGCAGCCACATCGATTTTTGCGGCGATGGAAATCA
>CAYXFV010000103.1:0-6506 GCA_964464365.1 uncultured Nitrosomonas sp.
GCTCACGTCCGGTTCTGCGAGGGGCTGCGGGTGAAACTCCCGTGGTCTACTCACCCCTATATTTGGACTCGGGAAGGCTGGCTGTATCTGGCTGTGGTCATTGATTTATTTTCCAGGAAAGTGGTCGGCTGGAGCATGAGTCCAAGAATGAAAGCCAGACTGGTTTGTGATGCATTAAGAATGGCGATCTGGCAGCGCCAGCCGCAAGCAGGACTGATAGTACATTCGGATCGCGGGTCGCAATATGCCAGCAGGGAGCACCGGAAACTTCTGGAAATACACGGTTTTGCGGGTAGTATGAGCCGTACCGGTGATTGTTTCGATAATGCTGTGGCAGAAAGCTTTTTCGGTAGCCTCAAACAGGAACGAATCCACTGGCGTCACTACCAAACACGTTATACAGCTCAGCAAGATGTGCTGCATTATATTTCCATGTTTTATAACAGTCATCGGCTGCATTCATATTTGGGGTATAAAAGCCCGAACTAATATGAGGTAGAAATTGAAAGAATAAAGAAAGTCGCTTAACTGGAGTGTCCGGTTTTACTTGACCAGATCAGATCGATCTGGCAGCGATATAGACCTGTTTAGCCAAAACAAGCTAGAATTAACAATTTCAGGTAATTTTACATGCAAATCTGGCGAAGCCAGTCTTCACCACATGATCAGACGCCGATCGCGCTCACAATAGGCAATTTCGACGGCGTGCATTTGGGCCATCAGGCTATGCTTACCCACCTCAAATCTGCTTCAGACCATCTCGGGATTGCCGCTTGCGTGATGACATTTGAACCGCATCCGCGCGAATTTTTCGTGCCTGACCAGGCGCCGACGCGATTGACCTGTTTGCGTGAAAAACTTGATCAGCTGGCTGTATCAGGTATTGATTATGTCAGAATATACCGTTTCAACAACAGCTTCGCAAAAATCAGCCCGGAAATTTTTGTTTCCCAAGTGCTGCAAAAAGATCACGCTGTTCGATGGTTATTGATTGGTGATGATTTCCGTTTTGGCGCACAGCGGGCCGGTGACTTTGCCCTGCTGCAGGCGCTATCCAGACAAATGGATTTTGAAGTTGAAAAAATGCCCAGCATACAGGTTGACGGTGAGCGCGTATCCAGCACGCGCATCCGGGAGGCACTGAAAGCTGGCGATTTACACACCGCGCAGCGGTTTCTCGGCAGGCCGTACCGTATCAGCGGTCGTGTTATTCATGGCAATAAACTTGGTGCAGAATTAGGTTTTCCGACAGCTAATATTCAAACCCGGTTCAACCGCCCGCCGCTGTCAGGTATTTTCGCCGTCAGGGTTCGCGGCGCAGTTAAAACATCGCCATCTCAGGAAATCAATGGCGTCGCCAGTCTGGGTACAAGACCCACGATGCATGACAATGGCCGACCTACTCTGGAGGTTCATTTGTTCGATTTTGACCAGACCATCTATGGCGCACACTTACAAGTTGATTTTATTCATAAATTACGTGATGAGGAAAAATATCCGAATCTCCACGTACTCGTGCAGCAGATAAAAATGGATGTCGTTGAAGCGAAAAATTATCTACAGTCGCATTAACAGTCTGAGTCAAAATGACATAATTACGGTTAAACGCTATTTAGCACCGGATACAAATTCGTATATCATTACAGGTCTTGCTAAGAGTTGGTTACAGATCAGATAGAAACCGGTTTCAAACGTTTTTAGAACATTTTTCATGACAGATTACAAAAAAACACTTAATTTGCTCGATACCCCCCTCCCCATGCGCGGCAATCTTGCTCAGCGCGAACCCGCCATGCTGGCATCCTGGCAGCACAAGCAGCTGTATCAAAAAATACGTCATGCCAGTAAAGGTCGCCCGAAATTCACCCTGCACGACGGCCCGCCGTATGCCAACGGCGACATTCATATCGGCCATGCTGTCAATAAAATTCTGAAAGATATTATTATTAAAAGCAAAACGTTGGCAGGATTTGATGCGTCCTATATACCCGGCTGGGATTGCCACGGTCTGCCCATCGAACATCAGATTGAAAAAAAACACGGCAAACAGTTACCGGCAGACAAAGTACGTGAACTGTGCCGCCAATTTGCGAGTGAACAAGTCGCGCGACAAAAAGCCGACTTTATCCGCCTCGGTGTGCTCGGCGATTGGGAAAATGCTTATCTTACGATGAATTTCAATACCGAAGCCGGTATTATTCGCGCGCTGGGGAAGATCTATCAGAGCGGTTATCTTTATCAGGGCCAGAAACCGGTTAACTGGTGTATAGATTGCGGCTCGGCACTGGCTGAGGCTGAAGTGGAATACGAAGACAAGACTTCATCGGCGATCGATGTCGGTTTTGACGTTGCGGACACAAACCTGCTGACAGTGTTTGGAATAAATACCGCTGAAATTCCTGCGGATACCCGCATCATGGCGGTTATCTGGACAACAACACCATGGACATTACCCGCCAATCAGGCTGTCTGTGTACATCCTGATTTTGATTATGAGCTGATTCAGACCGAACAGGGCCTGCTCATCCTTGCAGCCGAGCTGAAACAAATCTGCCTGGAACGCTACGAATTACAAGGTAAAACGTTGGGACACTGCAAAGGTGTTGCCCTTGAGTACCTGCCGCTCAGGCATCCTTTTGATGAACGCATGGTGAAAATAATCTGCGGCAAGCATGTCACGCTTGAAGCCGGTACTGGCATGGTGCATACCGCGCCCGCTCACGGTCTGGATGATTATTTTGTCGGCCAGCAGTATGGTCTGCCCAATGAAAGCCCTGTCGATGATAACGGTAAATTTATTGCCGACAAACCGCTGGTCGGCAATCTGTTTGTCTGGAAAGCCAACGATGTTGTTATCGAAACGCTCAAAAACAATCATCACCTGCTCTGTTTCAGGAAAATCGAGCACAGCTATCCGCACTGCTGGCGCCATAAAACCCCGATTATTTTCCGCTCAACGCCGCAATGGTTTATCGGTATGAATCAGCAACAGAATACGGATACATCCCAAGCTTCAAAAACCTTGCGCGAGCTTGCCATGCAGGCAGTCGACACCACTCGGTTTTACCCGGCATGGGGACGTGCGCGTCTGGAAGCCATGATCAAAAACCGGCCAGACTGGTGCATATCGCGTCAACGCAGCTGGGGCGTACCCATGGCGATATTTGTCCATAGGGAGACGCAAAAACCACATCCACGCACCCAGGAACTTCTCGAACAGGTTGCGCAGCGTGTCGAGCAGCAAGGCATAGAAGCCTGGTTCTCTCTTAATGAAGCAGACGTGCTGGGACCTGATGCCAAAGAATATCAGAAGCTTACCGATACCCTGGATGTCTGGTTCGATTCCGGCACAACACATGATACGGTTGTTAAACCGAACGACGCATTGAATCATCCGGCAGATCTCTATCTGGAAGGCTCTGATCAACATCGCGGATGGTTTCAGTCCTCACTATTGACCGGTTGCGCCATTAACGGTCATGCGCCGTATCGCGCATTACTGACACATGGCTTCGTTGTAGATGGCAATGGTCATAAAATGAGTAAATCAAAAGGTAATGTTATCGCGCCGCAGAAAGTAATGGATACTTACGGCGCCGACATTCTCCGGTTGTGGGTCGCTTCGACCGATTATTCAGGCGAACTGTCGATTTCTGACGAAATACTCAAGCGCGTGGTTGAAAGTTACCGGCGCATTCGCAATACATTGCGTTTTCTGCTGGCCAACCTGGCCGATTTTGACGCGGAGAAAGATCTGCTGCCCGTCGAAGACTGGCTGGAAATCGACCGCTACATGCTGGCCTATACCGAAGCTTTTCAACAGGATTTAATACAAATCTTTGCGCAGTATGAGTTTCATCAGGTTGCGCACAAACTGCATAATTTCTGCTCGGAAGATCTCGGCGGTTTCTATCTGGATATTCTTAAAGACCGCCTTTATACCGCCACTGCACAGGGCCAGCCGCGCCGCGCCGCGCAAAGTGCACTCCACCATATCGCGCATAGTCTGGTGCGTCTGTTTGCGCCGATACTCAGTTTTACAGCCGAGGAAGTCTGGGAGCAACTGACCCGGCAGCCTGATGACAGTGTATTGCTGCATATCTGGCATCGTTTTCCAGAACAATCCGACGCACAGCAATTGCTCGATCGCTGGACTAAAATCCGTGCGCTGCGCGCGCAGGTTCTCAAGAAACTGGAAGAATCCCGGATAACAGGAGATATCGGCTCATCCCTGGCTGCAACCGTTGAAATCCGGGTCGGCAAAGATGATTTTGCATTATTAAATTCGCTGGGCGATGACTTGAAGTTTGTACTGATCACTTCCGAAACCTGTTTGCTGCAGAATGCTGACTTGCCGACCATTGAAGTTCATGTCACACCCAGCAGGTACCAGAAATGCCAGCGTTGCTGGCATTACCGGAGCGATGTCGGTCGCAGCGAAGAACATTCGACACTCTGTGGACGCTGTATTTCCAATCTTTATGGCAGCGGCGAGCAACGAAAATTTGCCTGATTCCGGACAAAATAATGGAAAAACAAACCGATATCGTTAACAGCACAAAAATACACCGGGATATTTATCTATGAAATTATATTATTCGCTGGGCCTCGCCCTGCTCGTACTGATCCTGGATCTGGCAACCAAATACTGGGTTGAATCGATATTAAGCTATGGGCAGCGTATTCCAATAACCGGATTTTTTAATCTGGTACTCACTTACAATACCGGCGCGGCATTCAGCTTTTTAAGCGAAGCATCGGGTTGGCAGCGCTGGTTTCTCAGTGCTATTGCGGCGATCGCCTCCTCCGTCATCACTTATATGCTGTATAAATACCGGGCAGAGAAATTATTCTGCTTCTCCCTCAGCTTAATCCTCGGCGGTGCGCTGGGTAATTTGTGGGATCGGATGACACTGGGGTATGTTGTCGATTTCCTGGATTTCTATCTTGGTAACTATCACTGGCCGGCTTTCAATATTGCCGATTCAGCGATTTTCATCGGTGCTGCCCTGCTCATCATCGAAAGCTTCAGCAACACAGAGAAAAAAGATACCCGACAGACCGCTACGCAAAAAGAAAAAGCTGAATAAATTACTGAGCTTACTGAACTCACCGAACAATAAAAAGCAATTAATCCGATGCTGGCTTCGTATTTTTTTCCTGGTAATCGGATTTTGTACGGTATAACCCTTTTCCTTCATTTTATAACCACTATAGCCGCTATATGCATCGGCACCAGCACCTGCCGCGGCAATCATCCGGTTAAAAAAGGCAGCACAACACATAAAACAGCGATATTTAGCAAGTGTTTATTGCGTATTCAATTCTCCTGTAATCAGTTCAGAATGGTTGTGTGGCCTGATTTCTAACGTGATTTATCAAATCAGCGTATTTATTTTTCACAGATTGCGGTTGAAATACGCTTAAAAAATGCAGTTTCAGGATAGTTA
Organism: uncultured Nitrosomonas sp.; assembly: GCA_964464365.1. Taxonomy (GTDB): domain Bacteria; phylum Pseudomonadota; class Gammaproteobacteria; order Burkholderiales; family Nitrosomonadaceae; genus Nitrosomonas. Next base: position 5,451 of record CAYXFV010000103.1, read on the forward strand.
AACCATTCTTTCCATTCATCGTGATGCGCACCAATGGTATTACCCGAAGCCATGGTACCGGAATAAAGCAGCATCGTATATGAGCGGGCCCGGTCAGCTTCGCAATCGAATTCATAAAACGTTTTTAAAGACCGATACCCGCCTCTTTGCTTCTCGCCATAACTCGATAATAACCATACTTTTTTATAACTCTGGCCACTTTGGCGCACTGTATCGGGATCAAAATAATGTTCAGCGTTTTTATCAGCATCTGAATTCACCAATATCCATTCTGCTGAAACAACGCCGCAGAAGCCGAATAAAAAAACTGCAAATAGTGTTCTTTTCATAAGCCATCTACCATTATCAGAAATCATCCGTTCAATTAAATTCGGTGTCGGTTTTTTTACATCTCAATCGGCATATCAGCCGGTATTTCAACATGGCAGTCCGCATAGGCTGAATAGGCCGAATTTTCGTGTTATACCTTATTGCCGGGTTACGCAAGCCCAACCGACGTACCGTGTTACAGTGCTTACCGAATGACAAGTCATCAATATATGTGTCGGAAAATTTTACATACTATGGCAAGCGTATGCAACACAGTATGAACCAATGAATTATATGTGGTTTTATTTCAGGCATAAAAATATTTACTGATTGATGACGCAAATTTTTCTGTGGATTCTAGGGTCTGTTGACAATTGGAGTTAAGTATTTAATAGATAGAAACAAACTCGTAATATTGGAGTTCCTACACACCAACAAAACGAGTTTGCGATGCCCCGATTGATGCTCAGTGATGAGTTCTGGTCGAAGCTGGAGAAGATTTTGCTTCAAGAAGCGATTTATAACAAGCGCAATCTGCGCATGACGGTAGAAGGTATGCTGTATCGAATGCGGGTTGGCTGCCCGTGGCGAGACCTGCCCCAAGCGTTTGGTTGCTGGAATTCCATCTACAAAAGATTCAATGCATGGTCATTAGTCGGCCCTGAATAATTATGTAATGCATTTATTCATGGGGGATACAGGTTGATTTTTTGTGTCCTGAATTGCAGGATTTGAGATAATGAATCG
>CAYXFV010000104.1:0-6451 GCA_964464365.1 uncultured Nitrosomonas sp.
CCTGACCAAGATCAATTGTTTAGCCGAAGATTGAGGGCTTATCCCGAACTCAGGTAATTTAATTCAGGCCATTGAAGACAAATTGCGTGAAGAGGAGTGGTTGATCTATGAGTGGTCGCCCATTCATTTACGTAACATGCTGAATCAATGGTATTTCAAAGATGGCGTTAATGAAGTGAATACGGTTAAAGTCTGGCAGGATTGTTGTCACTATGTGTATTTACCGCGACTTGTCAATGATACTGTCTTCCGTAATGCTATTGCGCAGGGTGTTGAGTGTGAGGACTACTTTGCATTTGCTTCGGGCAAGGAAGGGGAACGCTATCTTGGATTCAGCTTTGGTTGTCACACCGGTTGCATATTGGATGAATCATCGCTATTGATTGATCGGGAAACGGCTGTTGCATACCGTGAGCGTTTGCAGAAACCCATTCAGCAGACAACGGAAGCTGGGAGTATTCCCGGCGCTGGCGGCAGCGCTACAACACTACCGGATGGAACGAGTACTGCGGTGACATCCGCGTCTACCCTGGATCAACCTGGAAGTACGGAAATATCCGCATCAGCTGTTGCCAAGAAACAGTTTTACGGTACCGTTTCACTGAATCCCGTTAAAGCCAAATTGGATTTCGCCACCATTATGGATGAGGTCGTTCAGCAATTTAGTGAGAAATACGGTGTCGATGTGATGATCTCTGTTGAAATCGAAGCCAGAAGCAAAGATGGTTTTGATGAAAGGATGCAACGTACCGTGAAAGAGAATTGCAATACGCTTAAATTCAGTAATGCGGAATTTGAGGCTGATGAATAACATACCGATTTGATCAAGGCGCTATCGTTTTTTGAGAAAAATGAATGTCTGATCGGTTCCAGAGATCGACAGTAAAGCAATTGTAGTAACAACAGGGGATATAAAATCCCCTGTTGAATCCTTATCGACTGATCGGCCTGTACCGTATCCGCTTCGGTTTTGCGCCTTCTTCGCCCAGGCGTTTAATTTTGTCCGCTTCGTATTCGTGGTAGTTGCCGTTGAAGAACATCCATTGCGAATCACCTTCGGCAGCGAGAATGTGGGTGGCGATGCGGTCGAGGAACCAGCGGTCGTGCGAGATGACGAGCACGCAACCGGCGAATTCGAGCAGTGCGTCTTCGAGCGCGCGCAACGTTTCCACGTCGAGATCGTTTGACGGTTCATCGAGCAGCAGCACGTTGCCACCTGCGATCAGGGTCTGTGCGAGATGCAGGCGTCCACGTTCACCGCCGGAAAGCTGACCGATGATTTTCTGCTGGTCGCCGCCTTTGAAATTGAAGCGACCCAGGTAAGCGCGGGCAGGGGTGGTGTATTTACCGACGGTGAGCAGATCGTTACCGCCGGAGATGGCATCAAATACGGTTTTGTCGTTTTCCAGCGTATCGCGCGCCTGGTCGACATGCGCGATGTTGACGGTCGGGCCGATTTTGATTTCACCGGAATCGGGTTGTTCCTTGCCGGTGATGAGCCTGAACAATGTTGATTTACCTGCGCCGTTCGGGCCGATAATGCCGACAATCGCACCGGGTGGAATCTGAAAACTCAGGTTACCCATCAGTAAACGGTCGCCGTAGGCTTTGGAGACATTGTTGAATGTGATGACATCGTTGCCGAGCCGGTCGCCGACCGGGATGAAAATTTCCTGTGTTTCGTTGCGTTTCTGGTATTCCTGCGAATTGAGTTCATCAAAACGCGCCAGACGTGCCTTGGATTTGGCCTGACGGCCTTTCGGATTCTGCCGCACCCATTCGAGTTCTTTTTTCATCGCTTTCATATGCGCGTCGATCTGCTTGTTTTCCTGCTCCAGCCGGGCTTCTTTCTGCTCGAGCCAGTTGGAATAATTGCCTTTCCACGGGATGCCATGCCCACGGTCGAGTTCCAGTATCCATTCGGCGGCGTTGTCGAGGAAGTAGCGATCATGCGTGACGGCGACCACGGTGCCGGGGAAACGCACCAGGAATTGCTCGAGCCATTCGACCGATTCCGCGTCAAGATGGTTGGTTGGCTCGTCGAGCAGTAGCATATCGGGTTTTTCGAGTAACAGTTTGCAGAGTGCCACGCGGCGTTTCTCGCCCCCGGACAGGTTTTTGATGACGGCATCCCACGGCGGCAGCCGCAAGGCGTCAGCGGCGATTTCCATCTGGTTTTCAGTATCGCTGCCTGCGGTGGCGAGGATGGCTTCCAACCGTGCCTGTTCTTCGGCGAGTGCGTCAAAATCGGCGCCTTCTTCCGCATAGGCGGCGTATACCGCATCGAGTTTTTTCTGCGCTTCCATGATCTCTCCCATACCGGCCTCAACTTCCTGGCGCACAGTATGTTCAGGATCCAGTTGCGGTTCCTGCGGCAGATAACCGACACGGATATTGGACAGCCGTTGCACTTCGCCGTCGAATTCGGTATCCACACCGGCCATGATGCGCAGCACGGTGGATTTGCCGGAGCCGTTTAAACCGAGCAAGCCGATTTTGGCGCCGGGGAAGAAACTCAGTGAAATATCCTTGATGATTTGACGCTTGGGTGGAACAATTTTACTCACACGGAGCATGGACATAACATATTGGGCCATTTGCTTGATCTTATAGAATGAGTTTGAAAAATTTGAAAAACGTGTTCGAGGTAGCTGGTGCAAGGTAAAAACAGGTGACGCAGGCTAAGCGCAGCGAACAGCGATGAGGTCGTCCTGTAGCGTTCAAAGTTTAACCCAGCTGCCCCGGTATTGAAAGTGGATGGTTGACTTACAATAGACGATCAATACGGTTTATTGTTTATACATCGGGTACACGTTTGATCGAGATAAATTTCCAGTTTTCATCGACAATCAGTTCGAAAATACCGTGTACGCCGTTTGCCTGTACCACGGAACGCAGTATATGGGCAGGAAAGCGAATGGTACGTCCATCCGTCGCCCGGGCGACCACTGTACTGACGTTACCTTCGTAATAATGGGCAAGCTGTTGCGGGAGTATGTTGAGTGTGACGAGCAGACGCTGATGCATTGCCGTTTACGCCATACGTATGTCTTTCATCTGGCGACTTACCCGGATCCGGATTCATTTCTTAATCGCGTGCCCGGCCAGTGTTTTGCCAAGATTCCAGATCGAACCGGGTACTTTGTGCGTTTCGGCGATCGTATGATCGAACGCTGAGAGTATCGTCTGGCAGTTCTTGTCGGTCAGATTGAGCGGCGGTAGTAATTTTACGACATTCATGCCGTGACCCGCGACCTGGCTCAGGATGCGATGTTCCTTGAACAATGGAATCGTGATCATCTGGCAGAACAGACCTTTATTCGCTGCTTCCAGCATGCTCCAGGCGGCTTTGAGCGACAGGCTTTTCGGCGCGCGAAATTCAATCGAAATCATCAATCCTTTGCCGCGCGCTTCCTGGAGAAATTCATACTTATCGGCCATCGCATTGATGCCATCAATGAGAATCCTGCCTTTTTCGGCGCTGTTTTCGATTAATTTTTCGTCTTTGATCACCTGTAATGTGGCCAGACCCGCGGCCATGGCCATATTGTTTTTGGAAAAAGTCGACCCGTGTACGACTGCGCGATCCATGCGATTAAATACCGTATCCATGATTTTTTCGGTCATGGCAACGCCGCCGACCGGGATAAAGCCGCCCGATAACGCTTTAGCCATCAGGATCATATCCGGTTTGACACCCCAGTGATCAATCGCCCAGAATTTACCGGTTCTGCCGATGCCGGTCTGGATTTCGTCGGCGACAAACAGCGTGCCGTATTGACGGCAGAGCCGCTCGACACCGGCCAGATAATCGTCGCCGGGCACATTGACGCCTTTGCCCTGAATCGGCTCCAGAATGAATGCAGCCACGTTTTTATGGCGCAGTGCGTTTTCCAGTGCGTCCAGGTCGTTAAAAGGTACGGATGTGCAGTCGGGTAACAATGCACCGAAACCGTCGCGGAAAATCTTTTCACCGTTGAGGGATAACGAACCCAGCGTCAAGCCGTGGAAACTGTGCTCACAATACAGAATCTGGGCGCGTCGGGTTGCATAGCGCGCGAATTTAATCGCGGCTTCGACGGCTTCGGAACCGGAGTTGCAGAAAAACATGCGGTTCAGGTTGTCCGGTACCGTCTGGAGAATTTTTCTGGCGAGCAGGCCGCTTAACAGCGATACATCCATCTGTACCAGATTGGGTAGTTCCAGCGTCAGCGTTTCCTGTAATGCCTTGATGACCGTCGGATGATTGCGCCCAACCGCAAAAACACCGAACCCGCTCAAAAGATCGAGATATTCATTGCCTTCGTAATCATACAGATATTGCCCTACGGCGCTTTTGTAGTTGCGGTCATAACCGATGGTTTTTAAGACCTTGACCATCTGGTTATTCAGATGCTTTTCATGCAACTCAAATTTTTCAGCGTGGTGATTTTCAAACAATGCGGAAATACTAAAGGACATAAATGAAACTCGCTTAATCGGTTAAAACAGCCTGGGAAATTTAAAAATTATGCTGTTCGCACAATAGTATTAAACGCGCCATAACGCAAGCGCGAAGTTAAGCGCTGGTTTGAAAAAAGCGGTATGAATGATGACTGAAATTGCGCGGGTATCCGATAATTTTTGTACTGCGTGTCATAACGCTGTTACTGGTACAATTACGGAAATTTTGACTACAAACGCTATTTATCATGTTTCGATTTATTATCTCAACAGCATTCTTTTTGGTTATTACGTTACTGAGCTACAACTATTTTTTTGGCACTGTGGAAGAAAAGGAGCAGGCCCAGGAAATCTTCAGCAAAGGTGCTGAAGTCGTTGGCGTAGGCGCAGGGTTTTTGAAAGCCGAATATCAGAAATATCAGGAAGGCAAGTATGACGAAGCGCTCGAAAATGTCAGCCATCTCCTGAGCAAGCTTAAAGAGCAGGGTGGCGAATTACTTGGAGAAATTGAAAGCTGGAAACAAAAGAAGAATGATTGGGACCAGAAAAATAATGATCTGCATCAATTGCTGAATGCCGATCCGGATGCCGCAGATAAGGATATCGTCAAAAAAGCCATTGCCGAGCTGGAGAAAGAAAGAAAAATTCTGGAAAGTGAAGGCAGACGGTTGCAGGAAAAAGCCGAATAACTGGATTGCGGATTTGCAGGTTTGCGCAGGTTTTTGCGGATATCTCGCCGGAGTTAACTTATCGGTCGCGCTAACTGTTGCGCCGCTCAATAAAAAGCGTATTGCCTGTGGTACGTTTCGCCTGTTTTTTGGCAGAAGCTGCTGCTGCCGAAATTTCATGGTGTGAGTTGAATTTTCCGGGTTCAATCTGGACGGCGCCAATCGATAGCGTAACCAGCGGGTGGGTTGTATTCTGCCCGGTGCGGTTAACGGTGGTGTAACTATTCTGTTCCAGATGCTCCGGTTTGAAAAATTTTCTTACTTCGCGCTCAAAAAGCTGCAATACCATATTGCAGCGATTTTCCCAATCCTGACTCTGAAACAGGATAATAAAATCATCGCCGCCGATATGTCCGACAAAGTCACGTTGTAAATCACAGACCTGTTGCAGGACATGCGCGGTAATCTGGATGATTTCATCGCCTTTGCGATAACCATAAACATCATTAAAAGGTTTAAACGCGTCCAGGTCGCAATAACAGGCGCAAAACTGGATATGATTTTTGAGCAGGCGGTCAATATGCTGATCGATCGGCACATTGCCAGGTAAAAAGGTAAGCGGGTTGGCATAACGTGCCGCAGTGATCTGCATCTGGGTAATTTCACGCATGAGCCCATGCCCGGTGCCGACACCAAGGTAAATGCCCTGGTCGGTGACGATAAACCCATTGGATAAGTGTTTGGGGCCCGCTGCAACCATTGCGTTGCTCAGTTCGCATAAATCAATGTTTTTATCGACCACCAGCGGCGATGCTTCCATCAGTAGCGTACAGGGTCTCTTGCGATAAAGTTCGCGCCCGAAGGGCCGCGCAAAGCATTCATTGAATTGATTGCGGTTAATCAGTCCCAGCGGTATTTTCTGTTGATTGACTACCGGTAAAATTTCAATGGTCGGATCGGTTTCAAAACGCAGAAAAACTTCAGCGTTGTTCGCATCGGATAGAATAGGTGGGACTGCGTTCAGTAATTTTAAAACGGGCTGGGATTTGGCGCAAATGATGCCTGTGCTCGGATAAACCTGGATGCTCTTTTGGCTGAGACTATTAATGACATTAATCGATAGCGATACTGCCGGTGTCGGTTCGGGTCGCGCGATAAAATATCCCTGACCGCAGGCAATGCCCAGATCCTTGATGGTCATGAATTCTGCCTGCGTTTCAATGCCTTCTGCAATGATCAAGGAATCCGAGTTTTCCGCGATTTCCTGGATGGATTTTACGAATTGTAGTTTGACGGGATCCTGATTAACCTGAGTTCGGGATAAGAAAAGAAGAGGTGGA
>CAYXFV010000105.1:0-5963 GCA_964464365.1 uncultured Nitrosomonas sp.
CCAAGATCAATTGTTTAGCCGAAGATTGAGGGCTTATCCCGAACTCAGGTTAAATTACAGGGTCGCCATACTTTGGAGTTGTGCCTTGATTTACACTGTGGATAATGAAAAAATCAGCGCCAGGCAGTTGATTTTTTATCATAAACTGCTGGAAAACAAGCGGGAATAACTTCATGAATTATATGAAGAAATATTCGAGAAAACATTCGACAAAGCCCTGCGCAAAATACCGTCTGCTGATTATCGCAATATGGGTTCTGCCGCCAGCAATCGCATCGGCAGCCGATGCCGGGCTTTCACTCAGCATTGGACAGCCGGGGTTTTATGGTGAAATTTACCTAGATGATGCTTATCCCGTACCTGAGTTAGTCCATCCGAATCCAGCGATTATCTATACTCCGCCGAATAAGGTGCAGCAACCGATATATCTGCATATTCCGCAGAAGCATGTGAAAAACTGGCGGCGTTTCTGTATCCAATACCGCGCCTGTGACCGGCCTGCCTATTTTGTCCATGAACACTGGTATAACGATGTTTATATTCCGTATTACAACCAGCTCCGGCATGACGCGCATCATCGGAAACTACTGATTACTGATTAAAATTGGCTTTGCAGTGCATCTGATGCAACGATTGCGTCATGCCATGATCAGACTTTGAAGCGTACCTGGATATCGCCCACGTAAGGCAATACACCAACGGCTTCTTTGAGTTCGCTGACCAATTGCTGGGCTTCTTCTGTATTTCGCAAAATCCGGATAGGCAGATCCAGTTCAATCTGGATTTCTCCGGCCAGATAATGCAAGGTTACATCTTCAAGTACCGAGGCAGGTAATTGCGGCCAGCATTGTCTGAGTTCTTCGATGACTTTCTCCCGATAGGGCAGGTTGCTGCTGGGAGAATCCGACTCATCGTTTTCCGGGTCGATATGCACGGTTACGTCGGAGACAGTATCCACAGAATCCAGTAAACGCTGCCGCACGGCATCGCCGATCTGATGTCCTTCCGATACACTGAGTTTGGGATCAACCTGAATATGCACATCGATAAAAGCATCCCCCGCGCTTTTGCGTGAACGCAGCATGTGTGCCGAACGTACGCCTCTGATTCTGAAAATATGCGCGCGAATGGCGTTTAATTCATCTTTATCCAGCGCCCGGTCGATCAATTCCTGCGTACTGGCGCGCACCATATTGGCGCCGATTTTTGCAATCATAACAGCCACAACAACGGCGGCCACCGCATCCATGTACGGGTACCCGTACATGGCGCCGGCAATGCCGATGACAACGACAATCGATGAAATCGCATCCGACCGGCTGTGCCAGGCATTGGCCATCAGCATGTCCGAGCGCAGGCGACGTGCAACAGCCATGGTATAACGATAAATCCATTCCTTGGAGATAATGGACAATATTGCGATCATTAATGCCAGTCCACCGGGTTCAAGCAGAATTTCCGGCTTATCGATCTGGCGCACGGAATGGTAAGCAATGCCGCAGGCAATGACGATCAGGGTTATCCCCAGCCCAACGGTCGCCAGTGTTTCAATGCGGCCATGCCCGTACGGATGTTCTTCGTCAGCCGCCTTGTGTGAATGTTTGGCGGCATAAAGCACAAAAAAATCGGTCAGTAAGTCGGAAAAGGAGTGAATGCCGTCCGCGATCAAAGCTTGCGAATTTGCCAGCCAACCAGCGATAATTTTGACGACGCCCAGTATAAAATCAACCGCCGAACCAATCAGGGTAACCTTGCGCACTTCTTTGTAGCGTTGTTGTGTGGTCAAATCCGGAGCTAAATTCATGTCACTGCAAGATTTAAAGTATTATCATCGTGCGATAATGGCATTTATCGCTTCCTTTATGTAGTGAATTACGTATAGTGAGTATATTGCGTATTGATTCAAACGGTATTGATTTGATGACATGGTGATCAACGATCAATATACCCGGCTTAAGCGCCCGAGCGCAGCATCAATTTCAGTTAGCCTTATTTATTCGCTATAATTTACGCTTTCGTCCTATCTTATACAACACCATGTCTGAACGAAAACCTACTGATGATACCTCACAACCTTTTATATTCAGTTGGCGCCGTTTTTTACTGCATGCGTCAATTCTTTCGGCCGGATTGCTGCTGGGTTGGCTGACTTGGTATTTTTCCAGCCCGCCGAGTGTGCGATTTCACGAAACAAAAGCGGATGAATATCTGACTGTCGCAGTAGCGCCGCATATTGAAATAGCCCTGGATACCGGCAGCTCAATCGCGGTAACCGATAATCAGCCGATCCTCATGGAATTATTTAAAGGCAATGTCTACTTCAATATCAATAAGAATATCATGGAGAATATCAGGATTAAGATTGGTGACGCGTTCATTGATGAGGTGGGTACGCGGTTCAGTATCCGTATGAACAAGGATGGCAGCCGAATAATTTCGGTTGCGGAAGGACAATTGAAAATTAATGTTGCATCGGGTACATACCTGGTTAACGCATTGGAGCAGGTTGATTTTGATAATATTAAAATCAGCAGGCATCGTCTGATCAGTAAACAGGAAGTCGCGCCATGGGCGACAAATCGAAATAACGGTTTCTGAATCGTTACAATTGCCGCACGCTTTTTTTAGGAAGATATCATGACGCATAATCTGCACAATCTATTTGGCAGCAAACAAGACCTGGTGATCACCAGCGGAAATACGGCAGCATTTTATTCATTGCCGGCACTGGAAGAAAGTGGTGTGGGAAAGATCTCGCGCCTGCCGGTTTCCATTCGAATCATTCTTGAATCGGTATTGCGGAATTTCGACGGAAAAAAAATAACGGAAACGCATGTCAGGCAACTGGCAAACTGGATGCCGAATGCTGCGCGCGTTCATGAGATTCCATTTGTTGTATCGCGTATTGTCCTGCAGGATTTCACTGGCGTGCCGCTGCTCGTCGATCTCGCTGCGATGCGCAGCGCTGCCAAAAGGCTGGGCAAAAATCCCGAACTCATCGAGCCGCTCGTACCTGTCGATCTGGTTGTCGATCATTCGATTCAGATTGATCACTACGGTAATCCGGGTGCGCTCAAACTGAATATGGAAATCGAGTTTGAACGTAATCTCGAGCGCTATCAGTTCATCAAATGGGGCATGCAGGCATTTGATACGTTCAAGGTCATTCCACCGGGAATCGGCATTGTGCACCAGGTTAATCTCGAACATCTTGCGCGCGGTGTGCATCTGAAAGACGGTGTCGTTTATCCGGATACGCTGGTGGGTACGGACTCACATACCACCATGATTAACGGTATCGGGGTAGTGGGCTGGGGTGTCGGCGGTATCGAGGCGGAAGCCGGTATGCTTGGACAACCGGTTTATTTTCTGACGCCCGATGTTGTCGGTGTCAATTTAACAGGACGTTTGCGCGAAGGGGTAACCGCAACCGATCTGGTGCTCACGATCACTGAAATGTTGCGCGGCGCGAATGTCGTCGGCAAGTTTGTGGAGTTTTTTGGTGAAGGCGTCGAGTCCTTGACGCTGCCGGATCGTGCCACCATTGCCAATATGGCGCCGGAATACGGTGCAACCATGGGATTCTTCCCGGTCGACGATGTTACCATTGAATACTTTAAGGGTACGGGACGCAGCGATGACGAGATCACTGCATTCCAGCGTTATTTCCAGGCGCAGAAATTGTATGGTATTCCACGTTCGGGCGACATCGATTACAGCAGTACGCTCGCACTCGACCTGAGCACGGTATCGCCATCGCTGGCAGGTCCTAAAAGACCGCAGGATCGCATCGATCTGGCGGAAATCAAAAACCGCTTTACCACGCTTTTCTGCACGCCGGTTACCGAAAATGGGTACGGCAAGCAGTTGGATGAAATCAATCAGCTTTACCCGGTACGTCCTATCCATGACGAAGATGCCGACATTTGTACGCGTATCGGCGCGAATATTCTGGATGCGCGCAATCAACCTGCCAGTGGCGAACGTCATGTTGCCGAAATGGTCAGCAATCATCCGACTTCTGATAATGTTGACATACCGGCCAACAAATTTGACAGGGTTGTTGACCTGAGTCATGGGGATATTCTGATTGCCGCGATCACCTCCTGTACGAACACATCAAATCCAAGTGTACTGATCGCAGCAGGCTTGCTGGCCAGGAAAGCCGTCGAGAAGGGACTTTCGGTTAAACGCCATATCAAAACATCGCTTGCACCGGGTTCACGGGTCGTATCTGAATACCTTGCGCTTACAGGATTATTACCTTATCTGGAAAAACTCGGTTTCAGCATTGCCGGTTATGGTTGTACAACCTGTATTGGTAACGCCGGCCCACTGGCGGAATCTATTGAAGAAGCAGTCGTCAAGAACGATATGGTCTGCGCCGCAATACTTTCCGGTAACCGTAATTTTGAGGCGCGTATTCATACCAATATTCGTGCTAATTTCCTGGCCTCACCGCCACTTGTTGTCGCTTACGCGATTGCCGGTACTGTTCTGAAAGACCTTACCAGCGAACCTGTGGGAACAGGCGCTGATGGTCATCCGGTATGGCTTAAGGATATCTGGCCAACCAGTGCAGAAATTCAGGCATTGATGAAGTTTGCCACCAATGCGGACACCTTCCGCCGACTCTACAGTGATCTGACCAAAAACCATCCGCTGTGGAACAATATTGCTTCCGCGACCGGGCAGGCTTATGACTGGCCGGATTCGACGTACATCGCAGAACCGCCGTTTTTCGTGAATTTTTCCTTGCAAGCTCCGGAAGTCGGGAGTAACGGTGATATTAAAAATGCTTATGCACTCGGTATCTTCGGCGATTCAGTGACAACCGACCATATCAGCCCGGCCGGTGCGATCAAGGCTGCTTCTCCTGCTGGTCAATACCTGCTGACCAACCACGTTCAATCCGCTGATTTCAACAGTTATGGCGCCCGCCGCGGCAATCACGAGGTCATGATGCGCGGCACTTTCGCCAATGTACGAATCAAAAATCTGATGGTGCCAGGCAGCGAAGGCGGCATCACGCTGTATCAGGCTGGAGACCAACCAGTGGAGCAAATGAGTATTTATGATGCTGCGATGCAATATCAGCAGCAGGGGATTCCGACCATTGTGTTTGGCGGTAAAGAATACGGCACCGGCTCCAGCCGCGACTGGGCGGCAAAAGGAACGCAACTACTCGGTGTCAAGGCGGTTATTGCCGCCAGCTATGAACGCATCCACCGCAGTAATCTGATTGGCATGGGTGTGATCCCATTACAATTCAAGAACGATGAGACTGCGCAATCGCTCGGTATTCAGGGGGATGAGACATTTGATATTCTGGGCCTGGATCATTTGCAGCCGCAGCAGGATGTCACACTCGTCATCCACAAAAAAGACGGCACGCAAAAGACGGTTCAATTGTTATGCCGCATTGATACGCTGATCGAGATTGACTATTACCAACATGGCGGTATTCTGCCTTATGTGCTCAGGTCGTTGATCAATAGAGATTAAGCAGGGTGTATCAAAAAGCTCCATGCGACGGGAGCTTTTTGAACTGCCGTATGGCTGGTCTATGGCCGACCGTTGGATCAGGTCGGTTTGCGGCGACGCACGGCGACCAGTCCTATGAAGCCAATGCCGAGAAGTGCGAGTAAGACGGGTTCGGGCACAGGTACTGGCCAATGCTGATACCGAAACCGGAGGCGCGTCGGTGTTACCGCTCAGCAGACTCTCGAACAGGCGTCGTTGTTGAAGTTTGTCCAGCTAGGGTCTGTTGACATTTCACATAGGTAGCCCTAGATACCCACATGCCATAGTGACCATGCTTTCGTAATTTCTCTTCAGCTTATCGTATCTTGTTGCCAGCGCGCGATACTGCTTTAGCCTTGCAAAGGCATTTTCCACCAAATGCCGATATTGAATCGGCCCGGGTTTTCCGGAGACTTTTTAGTTTGAGTCAGGCTGCATCA
>CAYXFV010000106.1:0-5844 GCA_964464365.1 uncultured Nitrosomonas sp.
ACTGATTGAATATGTTTAACCCAGGCAGTTACACAGTTTAATTTACAGTCCCGAGCTCAGCCAGCTTTCAGTTATTTTATCTAATGATATTTCTAATTGAGATTGCCAAATATCAAAATTGTTGTCACTTTGATTGTTTTTCCATTCGACATACGTCCTGATGTAACCTCCCCATTCATCTCTTTTCTCGCCGCGCATTAATTCGAGCAAGTCTTTTCGGGTAAATTCAGGTAAAACCAATACGTTTTCTTTGTCGATTGATGCCGTATGCGTTGGTAATATAAAAATAACCGTACCGTAATTGCTGAAAACAGGCGCAATGATCGTACCATCTGAAGGTAATGTAGATAACCATTGATAAAGATCTTCAGCAGCAAATAATCCTTTACCAGAAATATTCTGCTTTTCAAGAATCTTCTGTTTCTGCTGATTTTTTGATTTAATCTCTTCAATTAAGTGAGATTGAAACATTACATCTGAATGTTCAGACTGTTTTTCCAATTGTATTATCAGTCTTTGTCGCTCTTGTTCTGTGTTCTTAAGTTTTTCGTATGCATCTATAGGCAAATTCCTCAAATCTAAAACATCAAGGGCTAAGTTTTTTCGCAACATACGCCCTTTGCCCCATTCCATGAAAAAGAAAGCTGTTTCGTAATCATCCATTTGCACCGCAGCCCAAACAGCATTCGAAAAAAAATCCTGTACTTGCATGACTAATTGCTGCATTTCTTCAGGCGATAAATCAGCGTAGCCTAATTGATTTTCGTTAATTTCAAGCGCAGTCTTCATATAAAACAGCGCTTCTGAGTATTGCTCGAGCTCAAATAATACCTGGCAAAGTTGATAAACTGTCAGGATGAAATGTTCCGGAAACGTATCGTAAGTGAGCACCTCTAGAACTTGTTTAAATAACGCAGCAGCTTTCAATAAATGACTCGTTCTATTGCCTTGGTCTTGTTCATAATGTGCTCTGGCTAACAAACTTTGGCTGATAGCCCAATGGTAAGGAAGTTGTCGACGTACTCTAACTCGCAAGGCCTGATTTGCATGCGTGATCGCCTTCTCAGAATCGTTAACCTGACCCGTATTTAAGCGACTGAGATAAATTTCTGCCAAATTATTATGAATTGCTGCCCATTCATACGGATATTTATTTTGGGTTATAACTTGCAGTGTATTTTCATAATATTCAACGATTGTATTGATATCATTCTGTTTATTAGCCTGATGCAACTTGCTATATGCGTTCGCAGCAATGAGATTTAATGCTGCCCAAATATGAGGTTGTTTCTGTCTTGTTAATGACTCAGTTAAATTCTTTTGTAATTGAAATTGATAATCAGGATTTTTTTCCTGAAAAATTTCGACCAAAGCATTTGCAAGCTCATTTCGATTTTCTGTTCGTTGCACTTCTTTTTTCATCATTAAATGAAAACTGGTTCGCTCAGCCAGGCGAGCAGGGTGATTATTTACTTGCTGGCCAACCTCGACGGATTGAGTTGCACAACCAGATAAAATGAAAAAACCAATAAGCAGACAATAGACAAATTTCATTTTTACAAGCGGATTACTATTGAAAAAAGATTCTAGACTAGCAGAGTTAATATTATTTGACGAGCTACCAAAGTTCCTTGATAAGCCCTAGAACGTCTTTAAGTGCCGCTCATAATTGCAGGCGTCGAGGAAGTTGTATTCAGATGGATTTTGAGCGGTTTGCTGTCATAGTGATAGCGTTTAATTGTGGCTTCTTTGATCGTGTAGCTCATCCGCACCACCTTGTTCGTTCGTCTACAGGTGTTTGATTTTTGTGGGGTGATGTTTGATCCCGTTTTCCACGCACCGCATGTCGAATATGTGCGTCACGCAGACGGCTGCCGGACAACCAGTCGCATCGGATGCATGACAAACTACGAGTCACCAGAATACCTGGGGTAATTTATCACATCAAATAACTTACCAAATTCATCGGCGGGCACGGGGGGTGAGAAGAAGTATCCTTGTGCGTAATCGCAGCCGATTTTTCTCAACAATTCGCATTGACTCCATGTTTCTACGCCTTCTGCAATGACTTTTAAGCCAAGCTTATGTGCCATCACAATCATTGCTTCACAAAGCGCCAGATCGTTAGAATCAGAATTCAGGTTGCGTACAAAAGACTGGTCTATTTTGATGTAATCGATATCAAATCTTTTAAGATAAGCGAGTGATGAGTAACCGGTTCCAAAATCATCAAGCGCAACTTGCATCCCATGATCCTTGAGTATCAGTAGATAATCGGAAGTGTTATCCTTGGCTTCCATCAGTAAGCTTTCGGTAATTTCAACGACAATACTCTGCCCCGGTAAACCCAGTTTTTCCAGGTGTTCAAACCATAATAGGCACTTACTGGGGTCAGCTTTAAATTGTATAGGCGATTTATTAATACTGATTTGGAAGTCCGGGTTGTAAGCAGCGCGGAAAAGCACGGATTGGGCAGCTGCCTGATGAAATACCCACTCGCCAATTTCGATGATCAATCCCGTTTCTTCGGCAATAGGAATAAATTTATCGGGACTGATCATTCCCAGGTTTGGGTGCTGCCAGCGAATCAGGGCCTCTGCTTTATGAATACTGTTCGTCGATAAATCGACTATTGGCTGGTAATGCAGGATGAGTTGGTCTTTTTGTAACGCAAAGCGCAAATCATTGGCTAGCCGCATACGAATATTAACTGCTTCCTGCATGGCGGGTGTGTAATAGTAAAAACAATTTCTCCCGCCATGCTTGGCAGCATACAGTGCCTGATCCGCGCATTTGAGCAATGTAACAGCATCTTTGGCGTTTTCTGGATAAAACGATACGCCTATGCTGGCTGTAACATAGACTGTTTCATGCTCCAGCTGATAGGGCGCTGCTAATTTTTCCATAATGGAATTAACAATATACTCCACGCGACTGCGCTCATCTAGGCGACTGAGTACGACAGCAAACTCATCGCCACCTAACCGCCCTATGGTGCATACTTCCTGTGCCATGAGCGTGACCAGACGTCGAGCCACTTCCTTCAGCAGTTGATCACCCTGTTGATGACTCAGGGTTTCGTTGATCTCCCTAAAACGATCGAGATCAATAAATATCAACACAAGCTGTTTTCCGTTATGCTGGCAGTGCTTTATTTCTTCGTTAAGGCGGTCATACATCATCCATCGATTAGGTAACTCTGTCAGTAGATCATAGTTGGCCTGCTTCCAAATCAACTCTTCATTTTTCTTTCTTTCAGAGATATCACTCAATAACCCAATCCAACCTTGAATAGTGCCATCCTGGTTGTAAATAGTGTCAATTCTTATCCTTCCCGTAAATAACTCACCATTCTTACGATGATTCTGTATTTCTCCTTGCCATTTTCCCGTTGTGATAATAGATTGCCACATGATTCGGTAGAAATCTTTGCCATAGGTGCCTGCACTAAGAACTTCCGGGGGTTTCCCGATGACTTCATCAGGTTGATACCCTGTTACTTCAGTAAAAGCCGGATTAACACTCATAATGCGTTGATTCATATCTAACACCAGCATGGCTTCACTGCTTTTCTGGTAGACCAGGGAAGCCAGTTTTACCTCTGCCTGTGACTTTCTCAATTCGTGGATGACCAGTGCTAACAGCAGGCCAACAACTGAAAATACAAGGAATGTAAGCTGCATGTTCATTAACCCGGATTCTTCCAAATCTTTCCCAAAGAAACCGATTTGCTGTGACGTGCCTATCATGGCCTGCACAAATGCCATGCTAATAATCAGCAAAGTGCCATGACGTCCAAATCGAATTGCGCCCCAGACTACAAAAATGGATAGCCAATAAGCACGAGCGATAGGGCCTACTTCCTGTTGAAACCAACCCAGGAAAACGATCTGTCCGGTTAGAAAAGCCCCACTGACAAACGCGATAGTTTCAATATTATTACGGGAATCTTCAAACCAGTCCTTGGGCAACTTCCGCCATGTCAAAATGAATGGCGTTAATATTGCTATCCCCAGAAGATCAGCTATCCACCAACGCAGCATATTGCTAAATAACGTTTCTGGCCCCCCAGCCAGGAACAACCCTAAAGCGCCAATAAAAGTTGCTGCTGAAACGGCGATGATGGTTGCTAAAGCGAGTTGCAGATAGTCATTAGGATGTTCAAGATCAGGCGAATAACGAGGATTCTCACGCTGAAATGTCCGGCTTAAAAGCCAAACAGCAATAACCGGTTCCAAGGTATTTCCAACAGCAAAAGCCAGGCTTTCTGCTACTGATTTCCCCGCCATACTGTTAGCAATGAAAACACTCAGTGAAATACCGGGCCATAATTTGATGCCGCCAAGCAGAAGACCTGCCAGCGCTACGCCACTGGGCGGCCAGACGGGAGAGACAGTATCGGTAGAAAAATTTGCGAGGATAATTTTTGCCACAAAAGCATATATCAACCCCAGGGCGGTCATGCGAAAAATATCTATCCAACTGTAAACCAGCAATCTTTTCAGCAGAAGAGACGGCTTTATGAATTGAAAAATTTTCGAAGATAATTTTTGCCAGAAAAGCATATGCCGGCCCTGGAATAGTCATGTAAAAAATATCTGCTTAACCGCAAATTAACAGCCTATTATTAAGATACGATCAATTTTCACATTTATTTATGAATAGCTTATTCGAAAATATATTAAACCTCAACAAACTTTGTTTAACTGCCAATAATCAAGGTTACATAAGCTGATGAGCAAGATTGCCGATAGGGTTCCGCGACTCAATACACTGAATTGAAAGATGATCGTGCAGTCTATGAGACAAGTATCTGCTACCAGCGAAAAACCGGAAAATCCTATACTCTTGTTAATAAGATCATCGCCAGGACATTAAGTGCCCTGTTATTTCAATCCCTCTGAGTAACACTGGAAAATTAATCAGATCCACCCTCCCTTTAATTCTTTTTGATTCTGCCTCCTTTGATTTTTGACATGGTTTAATAAATCCGGATAACCCAGTTAAGAGAATTAAGAGAAAATAGACTCTACCTGGGAGGAACAAATGGAAACAAGAAAGCAGTACACAAAAGAATTCAAATTAGATGCAATCAGTCTGGTATTGGAACAGGACCATACGCCATCAGAAGTATCCCGAAGTTTGGAGATTAATGCCAATATGCTGAGGAGGTGGATCAGGGAATACCAGAGTAGCGATACTGTCCAGGTATTCCGTGGCAATGGGAAGCTGACAGGTGAGCAGGAAGAAATCCGTCAGTTGAAAGCTCAGATCAGGCAACTGAAGCTGGAGAAGCAGATATTAAAGGAAGCGACGGTCTTTTTCGCGAAAGAAACGAAGTGAAATATTCGTTCATCACCCAAAGGAAGAAGACCTACCCGGTTGGCCTGATGTGCCAACTCATGGGTGTAAGCCGTAGCGCCTACTATGATTATGGGTAGCATGAGCCGCACCGGTGATTGTTTCGATAATGCTGTAGCAGAAAGTTTCTTCGGCAGCCTTAAACAGGAACGGATCCACTGGCGACACTACCCAACCCGGCGTGCAGCTCAGCAAGATGTCTTGCAGTATATTTCTATTTTTTATAACAGTCAGCGACTGCATTCATACTTGGGATACAAAAGTCCGAATCAATATGAGCTGGAATCAGAAAGATTGAAAAAAAATCGCTTAACTGGGGTGTCCGGTTTTACTTGACCAGATCAGTCGAGGCTAATGACTCTACACTACCTCTGGCTGCACGACGGGTAAGTTGCCAAGCGAGGTACTGGCTTTGATATGGTGTAAAAGGGGACTGTAAATTAAACTGTGTAACTGCCTGGGTTAAACATATTCAATCAGTCG
>CAYXFV010000107.1:0-5794 GCA_964464365.1 uncultured Nitrosomonas sp.
CTGCTGACCACAGGCTAGTCGACCTTAACCTATAAAGTCAAGTCATTTGTCATAATGGCGCCTTTAACGATGTGATATTTTTAAGCTTCATGATTCCAGTTATAGTTTATTTTCAATAATATAAAGCTACTATGCGTGTAGGGTTTATCGTAAAAGAATTGAAATATTTTTCAATAAAATTTTCCTCGATAAATTGACTGAATATTTCTGCCATACCACTTATTTGTTGTTTATTCGCAACGCATGTTTTTTAATCACTGCAAGCAAAGCTTCCCTTGTGAAGGGCTTTGTTAAATATTCATCTGAGCCTGCCAATTGCCCTTTCGCTTTATCAAACAAACCGTTTTTACTGGATAACATAATCACGGGGGTCATCTGGAAACGTGGGTTTTTTTTAATGATCTGACATGCCTGATAACCATCCAATCTCGGCATCAAGATATCAATAAAAATAATATCAGGCTGATTATCGACAATTTTCCCCATCGCATCGAAACCATCCGTCGCAGTGATCACTTCATAACCCGATTCATGTAAAAAAATCTCTGCACTGCGCCGAATCGTATTGCTATCATCTACGATCAAAACCTTAATATTGGCTGATATAGTCGTTCTAGTCACTTTGCACACAAGTCATTTTATTTAACATCACCAAGAGCCTGCTCAAAATTTTTTGATTTAACTTATTTCTCCCGGAAAATAAGAACAGAAGCGTCAAAAGCTTATTCAGCTACGGCATTACAAAATATGTTGCGTTAAATATCATGACTTAACCCTGCCGGATACCGTTTTGAATGATAAAAATACTGGCTTGGAATCTCAGAATAAGGTGAATATCATTTCAATAACTGATGCATTGATCTGACGATTGACGCAGAATAGTCTTATTTATGAGCACGCACCCAGTCGCGCCACTGTACAAATAAATCTCTGTCCAGCGCTGCAATGACCGAGCGACGCCAGGGTGTACCCGCCCAGTAATCATCATGTTCAAATCCTGACATATAACCACCGGCTTCCTCCAGAATCAAACTTCCCGCAGCATAATCCCATGGTTTCTGTCCACCGTGAAGATAGAGATCTAAAAAACCAGCCGCTGTATAACACCACTCCAAGGTACATGCGCCATAATTTCGCTGAGAAGCATACGGCGGATTTGCAGCGACTTCTGTCGCCAGTTTTTTGTGGAGTCGTTTTAAATCCACATTAGCGACTGCACTTGATAAGATCGCGGTATTACGTTTTATTGGTAACAATTTGCCATTCAAGAAAGCACCCTGTCCCTTTTCCGCATAAAACATCTCATCTGAAATCGGATTATAAATGACGCCTAATATGCTTCGGCCCTGCTCCACCCACGCCACAGAAACAGCAAAATAGGGCAAACCATTGAGATAGTTGGATGTGCCGTCTATCGGATCAACACTCCATAATCCATCGCTCCCCTGAGACCACAGCGCCTCCTGCTTCTGCCGAGACATTTCCTCACCTAAGATCGGCCCCAGACGGATTTTCTGAAGTGCATCCATCAAAGCGTCCTGAGCTATCAGATCTGCTTCGGTAAACGTACTGCCATCAGCCTTTATCTGCCGAGCGACCTGCAAAAAACGCGGCATGATTTCATGTTGCGCAACTTTTTTAACTGCCGTTATAACTTCATTCAACACGTTTATTCTGAACGCCACTTGATTGAACATCCGATACTCGGCACCTGATCTTCAGGTCCTTTACCCGTCGTCGCAACTTCAAGCATACCTTCAAACAAATCACGACGCACATCCGGTGCTGCAGCTTCCTTACGGGAAGCATCGAAACGCCCACGATACTGAAGCTCTAATTTATTATTAAACCCGAAAAAATCCGGTGTACATACTGCACCATAGGCTTTTGCAACTTCCTGGGTTTCATCCCATACGTATGGGAAAGGGTAAGCTAATTCCCTGGCAATACGCACCATATTATCGAAAGAATCTTCAGGATAATCGTTCGGATCATTCGACATGATTGCAATAGCGTTAATGCCATGCTGTTTCAATTCACCGACATCACGAATCAGACGATCCTGTATCGCCTTGACATAAGGACAATGATTGCAGATAAACATGACCAGCAATCCATTTTCCCCTTGAACTGAAGCCAGATCATAGCGTTTGCCATCAACACCCAATAAATTAAAATCAATCGCTTTCCAGCCAAAATCACAAACAGGTGTCTCCAAACTTGCCATATCTTTTTCCTCTCACTGTTCAACCGGAATAATAGCTCAAACCTGTATTGTTTATTCTCATTCCAGTTTGCATATTCATTCAATCACTTCATGTTATATTAACACGAGTCATCTTACTAATTTGTTACGACCCTTCCAGTTTAAGCCATGCTTCCCCGTTTTTATCATGCTGAATATATTTTTATCGGTCAGACTATTGAACTTAATTTTGCTGCAAGTCATCATGCGAACAAGGTATTAAGGCTAAAAACCGGTGACTCGATTATTCTGTTCAATGGCAGAGGCGGTGAATTTCATGCGCATATCAACACTATCCGGAAAACATCCACAACTGTAATCATTGACCAGTTTGATGCTATTGAACGTGAGTCACCGCTTACTATCACACTTATCCAGGCGTTATGCGTCAACGATAAAATGGATTGGATTATCCAAAAATCGGTTGAACTGGGCGTAACCCGTATTCAGCCGGTTATTACAACCCGAAGTGTTGTCCGTCTATCTGAAGAGCGCGCAATAAAACGGCTGGAACACTGGCAGAAAGTCATTATTGCCGCATGTGAGCAGTGCCGCAGAAATCGTATACCGGTAATAACACCACTGACTTCGTTGACAGACTGGTTAAGCACCAGAAAAACCGATGCGCCACAACGTCTTGACTTTATGTTATCCACCACCGGCAATCACTGCCTGCAGAACTTCCCCAAACCGCTATCCGACACGCAATTAACGCTCGCTGTCGGACCGGAAGGCGGCTGGACAGAAGATGAAGCAATCATCCTGCAACAAACCGGATTTATTGCTCTGCGCATAGGCCAACGGATAATGCGCACAGAAACAGCGGCACTGGCCACAATCTCAGCATTACAAACCTGCTGGGGGGACTTCCAGAATTCGACTCAGGCTTAACAGATAGATATCGACAGCTCATAGCGATCAGCCCGATTAACCCCATTGAATAACTTGCCCTGATAATCAATTACACGCCGTCATCATGAACTTAAACACTGACTTTGTTACCTGGTTCCGTTCTGTTGCGGCCTATGTCAATCCTTTCCGGGGAAAAACGTTTGTTTTCGGCTTCGACGGAGAAATGATCGCCGATGAAAAATTTGTCAGTTTTATTCACGATATAAATTTGCTCGCCAGCTTAGGTGTACGTCTGATTCTAACGTATGGCGCGCGACCGCAAATACAGCACCGGCTCGATATAAATCACCCGGGAAAAAGCTCGGCACTGGAATCCGGCATTACCGATACCTTATCTTTAAATGGTATTAAAGAAGCTATTGGTCGCGTTCATTTTGAAATCGAAGCGCTATTATCGATGGGATTACCCAATTCACCCATGGCTAATGCAGATATTCATGTCATCAGCGGCAATTTCATCACCGCCTGCCCTTTTGGTATTATCAATGGTGTTGATTTCATGCTGACGGGTAAAGTACGCAAAATTAACACCCGCGCAATCCAAACCTGTCTGGATCAAGGCAATGTAGTTCTCATTCCGCCCTTGGGATATTCACCTACAGGTGAAATCTTTAACCTTTCAATGGACAATGTCGCCACAGAAGTCGCGGTTGCACTGAATGCCGAGAAACTCATTTTCTTACTCGACTCATTTGATGAAATCAATTCCGTCACAGAAAATGAGGACCGCCCGCCACGTGAGTTAACTGTTGCACAGACCAAAACACTGCTTCAGAAAGTAAAAAACAAATCGGTCTGTTTGAATGATGAAATCCAGCAAAAGCTTGCATGTGCCATAAAAGCGTGCGAAGGAAAAGTCACACGCACGCATCTCATCAGCCGGCATATGGACGGCGCTATTCTACGGGAGCTTTTTACGCATTATGGCATTGGCTGCATGATATCGCGCGAACCCCTGGAAACACTTAGAAATGCCAGTATCGAGGATGTCGGCACCATTCTTCAACTTATTGAACCGCTCGAAGCTGAAGGCATACTTGTCAGAAGAAATCGGGAATTGCTGGAAATTGAAATTGACCGTTTCATCCTATTTGAGCACGATGGTATGACGATCGGTTGCGCTGCGCTTTATCCATTTCCACAGGACAACATGTGTGAACTGGCCTGTCTGGCAGTACATCCGTCCTATCGTAACCAAGGTCATGGCAATCGGCTCCTTAAAACAATTGAAGCGCGCGCCGTCGCTCAGGGCAATCAGAAACTCTTTGTATTAACGACGCATGCTACGCACTGGTTTATTGAACATGGCTTTTCAGAAGCTTCACTTTCCGATTTACCCAAACTTAAGCAGGATTTATATAACTACAAACGCCGTTCAAAAGCTTTCATCAAAACACTGGCCCCTGATATCAGATGATGCAAGCCTGCATTCAGTATTTACGCAACCTGGTGAAAACAGCATAATTCCATGCTTTACGGTCGGATTCTATTTTGGAGAAAATATGACAAAAACAGTACATTGCATCAAACTCGGGCACGAAGCGGAAGGTCTGGATTTCCAGCCATACCCCGGTGAACTGGGGAAGCGTATTTTTGAGAATGTATCCAAACAAGCCTGGGGCGAATGGCTAAAACTCCAAACCATGCTCATTAACGAAAATCGTCTTAATTTGTCCGATGCTAAAGCACGCCAATATCTCTCTGAACAATTAGAAGCGCACTTTTTTGGCACAGGCGCGGAAAATCCGGTGGGTTATGTTCCCCCTCCGAAAGCCTAACGCAGGCCGTACTTAAATTGAAGACCGCACCCACTGAAATTGAACTCAAATTACGGCTGCCTTCTCAATATGTTACAACGATCAAGGAATTGCCGCTATTAAGAAACTACAGCATCGCAGAACCAGCGGAACACGATATCTTCAGTATCTACTTCGATACACCTGACTTCAGGCTCCGCAGACATCATATTGCCTTGCGGACGCGAAAAATAGGCGCCCAATGGTTTCAGACGATCAAAAGTAACGGTATTGTTCAGAATGGCCTTCATCAGCATTATGAATGGGAATATCCAATAGCCACGAATACGCCCGAATTAGACCAGATTCCGGACCAGGATCTTATAGCTTTCTTTTCTGACCAGAAATGCAGGGATACTTTACAGCCTGTTTTCGCTACCGACTTTCATCGGACAACATACTTGCTCGAACCACTTGAAAATTTTCGGCTTGAGTTTTGCGTTGATACAGGCAAAATCACAGCCTGTGACAAGATTGAGTTAATCTGTGAGGTAGAACTGGAACTCAAAATGGGAAAAAGCCAGCAACTGATGCAGTTTTATCAGATGTTACAAGAGCACTGCCCTTTCGAACTCGTCCCAGAGAACAAGAGTAAAGCACTGCGTGGATTTATGCTGCTTGAATAAGACTCACCGGATAAGACCACCGACGCGGTACGTTCACTACAGCGGTTCACTGCAGCGATTCTCCTGATCAGCCGAAAAAGAAAAAAGAGGAATTGCATTAAGCTCGCCACACGGATATACCCAGCGTGTGGGCTTTACAATTCCTCTCGATTAATTGCTTATTTAACCTGAGTTCGGGATAAGCCCTCAATCTTCGGCTAAACAATTGATCTTGG
>CAYXFV010000108.1:0-5511 GCA_964464365.1 uncultured Nitrosomonas sp.
CTGACATCTCTTGGGAAAACAAGACAGTTTCAACAATTAATTACAACATAGCCTTATATAAGGTTCGCGCACATTATGTAATCCATGCATCTCAATCAGTTGGCTGATCCAAACAAATCTCGCCCTCATATCAGAAGGTAAGGCTTCAAGCTCTTCATCAACGGTTTGATTTAAAGTTTCAACAATCCATACCATGATCAATATAACATATATGTTATAAACTGCAAAAAATATTTTATAAGGTGCTGTCAGGTTAACTGTACCCGGGCGATAATAACGGTATGAAAAATCACCATCTCAGGTATGTACCTTTTTCCAGATTGTAATTCCCCAAAATAAATACGAATTTTTAGTAAAAAATTCCACAAAACTTTCAAAAACATTAAGGTATCATGACAATGATGCTCTCCACGACACATAAAAACTTCACTTTTCAAATAACCCCTGACCCTGAAGTACTCAATGCACTTGAAAAAATTGCCGAAGCTGAAGGACGATCAATACAGGTTGTATTGAATGAAGCTTTGCGAGAATACATTGAACGCAAAGAAAAAGGCTTGCCACGTTATCATACCCTGGATGCTTTTTCTGAAAGCTTAAAGGAATTTGATCAGCTTTACCGTGAATTAACCAAATAACCATGCGGGATTATTTAACCGTTGCCGATGTACTGGCGGTCCAATTTGACTCTATTAGCACAAATTCGATTACTTGAGACCTTTGCAAAACCCCTGATTTTTTAAAGTCAGGCAAAAAACGGTTATTTCAATCAGATTTGTTCCGATTTTTATGAATTTCTGCGGAAAAATGCGAAAAAAGAATAAGTTTGTCACCATCAGCACCCGGCGTTGAATCCGGCAAATTGTCGGGGCTAAACAACTAAGCTAAGCGACCAGTATCTGAATCACTTTAGTTCCGAGAATGTCAGATCAAATCGCTTGAGATAAACTTTAAGGCGGTTGGTATCGTTGCTGCTGTTTTTTTTGAGTCTTGAAACATTGAACAGAATACGGCCAGCTTCGGCAATGGTTTTGCAGTTTTTACACACCTGGATAACTTCGGCGAGCTGTAGCTGTTCAAACAGGTCTATTTTCTCGATTGCTTCCGCGCTGAAATAGCTTTTTAATGTGTTGTGCGCATCATTGCTGTCATCTGCCGACAGGCTGTTCCAATCGGTCTGCAAACGTTTGATTTCATTGGTGACGATTTCTTCGGTAATGCGTCCGCCGTGCGCTAAAATGGCCATTCGCATCACGCTTGCATTGAGATCCCTGAAGTTCGCATGCCAGGCTGCATTGGGCGCCATGCCAAAATCCAGATACCGCTTTAATGCCAGTTGATTGAAACTGACTTTATAACCGATCAGTTGCGTGGCTTTCTGGAGTTCGTAATGAAGGTTAGGCTCCAGATCTTCGATTCTGTCTTTAAGTGACGGCAATTCATATGTCCAGAGGTTAATCCGCGCCAGCAGATCCTCTCTGAATTTACCGTTTCTGACCTGTTCATACAGTCTGCGATTGGTGCCCGCAATCAATTGAAAGCTGCTGCTGACTTCCTTGTCACCACCGAACGGCATAAATACTTTGTCTTCCAGCGCACGTAACAGCATGGCCTGCTCATCCAGCCCCAATTCTCCAATTTCGTCTAAAAACAGCAGGCCGTTATTTGCCTCGCGCAATAGCCCTGTACGCTCATTTTGCGCGCCGGTAAATGCGCCTTTTACGTGGCCGAACAAGGCGGACATTGCGTTATCGCCGCGTAAAGTGGCGCAATTCACCTCAACCAGATGACCGCTTAAATGCATACGCTGCTGTTTCAGCGTATAGATTCTCTTGGCCAGCCGTGATTTGCCAGCGCCGGTTGGCCCCGTCAGCAAAATGGGCGCACTTGAGCGCAGCGCGACCTGCTCGATTTGTTCAATCATTTGATTAAATGCGGCATTACGTGTTTCGACGCCGCCTTTAAGATACTTGTTCGCCTCGGAAGCCTCATGCGCAAAACGTGAGGCGATCTGGTCATATCTGGATAAATCCAGATCAATGATTTGTATGGAACCGCACACGGCGTCCGGCTCACCTTGCTTACCGGGGGAAGTCTGTAGCAGCTTTGCCGGAATGTATCGCGCTTCTGTCAGCAGAAACAGGCAGATTTGCGCAACGTGCGTGCCGGTGGTGATGTGAACAAAGTAATTGCCGTGCTCCTGATCAAAAGGATAAGCATCGGCAAATGCGTGCAGTTGACTGTAGACCGTTTCAAAATCCCAGGGATCATCATAATCAACGGGATATAAATTGACCTGCGTACCCGGCGAAAGCTCGCGAATATCCGCCGCAGTCAGTCTGGCCAGCGCCCACTCGTTAACATGGTAAACAAGCTCCAGGCGGGCGAGTGCGAAATCTTTCTGCATCGCAATGGATACCGTGGGTCGCCAGCGCTCATGCCTGCGTTTTCCCAGACCGCCATGATCGAGCCGAGAACCCAGAATACCAATAACGATATTACCCAAAATAATAATTATCTATCTATAAAAATAGTTTTTATTGTAAACCTATAACGACCACAGAACCTTTATTTTTTAATAAATTTATATTTCAACCGTAGAAACAGTTTGTTGTATGAATTTATGCTGAATTATCAAATCCTGGCACAGTCGTTGCGTCTATTAAAAACAATCGAATCTATTATTCGAGCCAAAATTGAGAAGGAGACATAATGAATACAACATACGAAGTAATGGCTGAACACAATCGCGCGATTGTCAAATCATGGACACGTGGCGTTACATTTGACGACAATGCTCGGGAGCAGGTGCGCAATCTCGCAAGTATGCCTTTCATCCATAAGCATATCGCAATCATGCCGGACGTGCATTTGGGTAAAGGCGCGACAATAGGCAGCGTCATCCCGACAATAGGCGCAATTATTCCTGCAGCAGTCGGTGTAGATCTGGGTTGCGGCATGATGGCCGTCAAAACAAGCCTCAATGCAAATGATTTGCCGGATTCATTGATACATCTGCGCCATGAAATAGAAAAAAACGTGCCGCACGGACGCTCAGTGAATTTAAAACGTGGCCGAGACAAAGGCAGCTGGAACGACTTGCCTGACGATGTCGTCCATGCCTGGTCGTCGTTGAGTGAGGGTTTTGAGCGTTTGTGCGTGAAGCATCCCGTATTGAAGAATACCAATAACATACAACACTTGGGGACACTCGGAACCGGCAATCACTTTATTGAATTATGCCTGGATGAATCAAACGGTGTCTGGGTGATGCTGCACAGCGGATCGCGCGGTGTCGGCAATCGCATCGGCTCCGAATTCATTGAGAAAGCCAAAAAAGACATGACGCGATGGTTTGTTCATTTACCGGATAAGGATCTGGCTTATATTCCTGAAGGAAGCCCGAATTTTGGCGACTATATTGCTGCGGTTTCCTGGGCGCAGGATTTCGCCCGGGTAAACCGCCATGTGATGATGAACCGTACACTGGCTGCATTACGAACAATCATAGACAAGCCCTTCGCCGCAGAACAGGAAGCCGTTAATTGTCACCATAACTATATCAGCCGTGAGCATCATTTCGACAGCGATGTATGGGTAACGCGCAAAGGCGCGGTTTCTGCCAGACTGGGCGAGATGGGCATTATTCCGGGCAGCATGGGGGCAAAATCATTCATTGTGCGCGGCCTCGGCAATGCCGAGAGTTTTTGCAGTTGCAGCCACGGCGCAGGCCGAGTGATGTCGCGCGCAGAAGCCAAGCGCCGCGTCTCCATGGAAGCGCATCTGATCGCGACTGAAGGCGTTGAATGCCGCAAGGACAACAGCGTAATCGATGAAACACCCGCCGCTTACAAAGATATCGACAAGGTGATGGCGGCGCAATCTGACCTGGTTGAAATTGTGCATACCTTAAAACAGGTTGTTTGCGTAAAGGGATAAACAGATATTCATGTGCCGGATATTCAATATAACAGCAAAAAGCATTTGGCCGGTTTTTACCACTCGCGGCGCTGGTTCAAAAAAACCAGTCTGACACCGTTTAAGTTTTTAAATTCTACAAGCCATGGCACATAACCTGAAAAGATTACCGAAATTGTTTACTGAAAGTTTGATGAGGCAGAAGAAATATGTCTTTTTTCATAAAAAAATTAAGTAAGCCAGATTGAAATCGCATATTTTCTTATCGCATCAATTCAGCGCCAATGACCATTTATTCCGCCATGATACAAATGTTTGAAGCGGGAACATTTGACAAAACCCGCTTGGAACAATGGCTAAAGCCAATCGTTGTCAAAGTATCGTAGCGATAAAACTTCAAAACGAGACGGCGTTCCCCGTCAACGATCATTCAGCGTGAGCAGCATCTTCTCCGCGTTCCGGAGCCGATTCCAGATCGTCACTGTCCTCCTGCACCAATGTATGCCGTTCGGTTTCCCGCAGTGCATTGACGGAAAAATCCGCCACGGTGAAGTAATACGGCAGATCCGAGCGCTTGAGGATGTAGTGGCTATTTTCTGCATCAGGCTTTGAAAACCGGTAATTGAAGCTATCGCCATTCTTTAACGTCACGTCGATTTCGAATACCGATTTATCCAGTTGATAGTCTTCACGGTCTTCAATTCCCAGTACAGATTGAATTTGTAAACCGGCAATTCGGTGCGTCAAATTGCTGATTGCTGCCGTATCCGGTTTTTCCTGTTCGGCCAGATCATCAGGCTGCAAGGTCAGATCGGAGCGGGTTAATACCACATCGGCCATGGCGATCCGCTCGATATCCGGCACATTAATCCATAGGCTATCCTTTTTCAGCCATTCATCGGCTTGCGCGCTGGCTTCCCAGCTTTCCAGGGCAACGGCAAAAATATGATCGTCCCCATTCAGGCGCACATGTGTTTTGCGGAACCCCGGCGAAGTGCCTATATAGAGCGTTGCCTGCTCCTGACCACAGATCAGGAATGAAATTTTCCGTTCAAAATCATTTTTTGCCACTTTGAAACGCTCGGCAACGCCGGATGTGGTTGCAACCGGCCAGCCTTTGTTGAGCGCGGACAGCGTATTCAATAATCGCGTCAACGTATCGGTATTGACCGGATAATGCCACGTTTCCGGCAATATCCACTGACCATCCTGTTTTTCCAGTGTCACCTGCTGATCGCCGCTTTCCAGTTTTA
Organism: uncultured Nitrosomonas sp.; assembly: GCA_964464365.1. Lineage (GTDB taxonomy): Bacteria > Pseudomonadota > Gammaproteobacteria > Burkholderiales > Nitrosomonadaceae > Nitrosomonas. Next base: position 5,172 of record CAYXFV010000108.1, read on the forward strand.
ATCGATTGATGGCTTCACATTGAACGCCAGCAGTTTTTCCTCTGCGCGGAACGCACCGTAATCACCGCCCGACCAATGCGCCACAGCAACCAATATCAGTTGGAACACCAGCAATCCACCAAGTACCGTAATCCATTTTTTCATCACTGCTCCTCCTTACGCTGCTGAACCGGATGACCCATTCAGGATTGCGGCATAGCGCAATTGCGCCTGCCGTTTCATCCAGCGGCGGGTTAATCCAACCAGCAGCAGACCGGTCAACGCCAGTCCATAATTCAGATATTCCCAAAATATAGCCTACGTCACATAAAATGATTTGATTTTAAAGAGTTGCTCAACG
>CAYXFV010000109.1:0-5157 GCA_964464365.1 uncultured Nitrosomonas sp.
TTAAATTACCGTTTTTATACCATAAGTGGGTCAAAATTAGATTGTCGTTGACATACCCGATGCAAATACTTCGCCGCTGTTCTCAATCAGCTGTTTCTTCCACTTCAAGATCAGATTGCTGTTGATGCCATACTGTTGCGATAACTCTGTTAGCGTCTGATCACCCTTGATCGCCGACAGTGCAACTTTTGATTTAAACTCCGGTGAATGATTTCTGCGTTTCTTGCTCATTTTCTGTACTCCTTTTGTTTATAAAATAATCATACAGAAAATAACTCCTTAACCTCACCCTTCTGCTGTCCAACTATGGGGATCCACTTCTCCGCCAAAAAAGTCATTTTTTTGGCCATTCAGGAAGCTTCCAAAAACTGAACCATGCCGATAAAAAACTGGAAAGCCGCTTTGAATCGTTTTATGATCGAATTCGAGGATCGACTGATTGAATATGTTTAACCTAGGCAGTTACACAGTTTAATTTACAGTCCCAATGACAATTTCATTATTCTTGAGTGCGTCAATATAATCAGCCCATCTTTGGATTAATTCATGGCGTTCATCCAGAAATTGGGTTCTGTCATATGCTTTTTGTACATCCCCTTTTTTTGCATGAGACAATTGCGCCTCCAGTACGTCAGGATGAATACGCAATCTTTCCCTTGCAATGGTTCTTAATGTCGCCCTGAATCCATGTGTCACCACAACATTACGCAAGCCATTTTCTCTCAATACCTTGCTTAAACTATCCCGATGTATATGCTTATTCATCGGATCACTTGCACCAGGAAACACGAAAGGCGAATCACCGGCCAGAATTTGCAGATCTTTCAACATGGGTATCAATTGATCAGGTAATGGCGTTATATGATCATTCCTTGATTTCATCCTATTAGCCGGTACATGCCATTCTTTATTTTCAAGATTTAATTCGTTCCATTGCATACCAACCACAACCCCAGGGCGTGAAGCAGTGTACAGACATACCAGCAAAGCAACCTTGGAATAAACCGACACTATGCCTTCAATTGCTTTTATAACGGGTGGCAAATCACTTGATTTTGTAATAGCCGCATAATGGTTTTTAATGGATTTTGGCAGTACGCCTTTTAGGGATAACTCTCGACCATCTTCACGCAAACCTTCTTGTATTGCGTAACTGATTATCTGGCTGCAATACTGCCTTGCTTTTACGGCCAGCATAGGGGCGCGTTCATGGATTTCCAGCAATATCGGTTTTACATCAGCAGAAGAAATTTCAGCTATGGATTTTCTGGCCAGCTTAGGTAATAAGGAATCATCGAGTATTTCCCTTGTCTTGCGTGCTGTCTCTTTTGCCCAGCCTTTTGTTTTATGGTTATACCATTCTTCAGCCACTGCTTTGAATGCACCCCGGATAGCCGCTTGTTGCTCAAGCTTTTCTGCTTTTCTGTATTCAACAGGGTCTATGCCTTGCCTCAATCTTTCCCGGATTTCAGAAGCCTTTATTCTAGCGGCTGTTGCAGTTATTTCCGGATATGGCCCAAGACCTACCATATTGCGCCTTCCGTCCAGGCGTGTATAACGCAGTATCCAGCGCTTATTACCGCTGATATCAATAACCAAGGCCAAGCCTTTTCCGTCTTGCTTTGTTTCACCAGACTTTGCCGACCTAATCTCAAGGTCAGTCAATTTACGTATAACCTTTGGCATGAGTTCGGTTCCCCTCAAATTCCTATACCAAAAACTATACCAAAAAAATACCGGCTTGGGCCGGATTGTTATGAATGGTAATGGACAACCAATTTTCAGAAATGGCTTATATATTGAGGTACAGAGGGGTATTTTTGGATTGCAACGGACAGCAAAAGACTAGGGTTCGGGTTTTCTTCTGACCATCAAGTTGCATAATTTGCTGAATAATAAACGTTAAACTTATTATTCAATGACTATAACTAAACAATAGTTACTACGTAGTTACTGCGAATTTTTATCCCTGTTTTGCACAAAATCCAGACAGTACGGCAAAACCTGACTGGTGATTTATATCATACTCCATCGCATAAACATAGGATCCGCTAAGGAAGGAGAGAAAGTTAAGTCTGAATGCGCGGTATTTATCTCGCGCACGTCCTTAGCGCAGAGACGCCACATTACACCTGATTCCTGATCAGTGTCCCGACCCCTTGATCGGTCAGAATTTCCAGCAGCAATGCATGTTCAACACGTCCATCGATGATATGGCAGGAACGGACACCTTTTTTCACCGCATCCAGCGCAGAACCGATTTTAGGCAGCATACCGCCGGATATGGTACCGTCGGCAAACAGTTCATCGACTTTCTCCGCAGACAGACCGGTCAGCAGGTTGCCATCCTTATCCAGTACACCCGGCGTATTTGTCAGCAGGATCAGTTTTTCGGCACGCAATATCTCAGCCAGTTTTCCGGCGACGAGATCGGCATTGATGTTGTACGATTCGCCATTCTCCCCCACGCCGATGGGCGCGATGACGGGAATGAAATCCTGACTGTCGAGCAGCGCGATCAGCGATGGGTCGATCGATTCGATTTCGCCGACCTGACCGATGTTGATCCATTCACCGACTTTTTCATGGTCTTTGACAAGCATTCTTTTGGCGCGGATGAATGCGCCGTCCTTGCCGGTCAGTCCGACAGCCTTGCCGCCCTGGCGATTGATCAGGTTAACAATATCCTTATTGACGGAACCGCCGAGCACCATTTCTACGACATCCATGGTTTCCGCATCGGTTACGCGCATGCCCTGGATAAATTCGCCCTGCTTGCCGACACGCTTGAGCATCTGGTCAATCTGCGGCCCGCCGCCATGAACCACCACCGGATTCATGCCGACCAGTTTGAGCAGCACAACATCGCGCGCAAATCCGTATTTAAGATTTTCCTGCGTCATGGCATTGCCGCCGTATTTAATGACGATGGTTTTACCATGAAAGCGCTGAATATAAGGCAATGCTTCAGCAAGAATTTTTGCTTTATTCTGGGCGGTGGAATGAGAAATAGTCATGGTTACTGTGATTAAAAAATGTTCGGGTTATTTTAGAGGTTGTTTTAGCGGGCAATCTGTAGAAAACGTTTTTCGCGGACAAACATGCGCAGATCCAATTCATACCATGTGCGGCCTTCCTTATCCTGATAAACATGCGATACGCCGCTGTGTAACTGCTCATCACGGGTCTGGCATGTTGCAAATTCAGACAAACTGCGTATGCCGAGCAAATTATGCACGATAAATCCGCTGTTTATTCTGTAGTTTGCGGAGACCAGCAAAATACGGGAACGGGAATCGAACGGCACAGCTTCTCCCCCCAGATAGACGCCAAGATCGGTTATGCCATACAGGTTACCATGCACATTGATAATCCCCAGAAACCAGGGGTGCGTTAGCGGTACGGGAACGACTTCGGTGAGCTGGATCACTTCGCTGATTTCCTGCATCCGCACCAGATAGCGCGTATCTCCGATCATCATACCCAGTACGGCTGTATCGGCAACCGGCGCCGCTGTTTCGGTCACTACCTGATCATTTTCCGTAACATCATCTGCTTTTGTCATATTCCTCCATCCGGCGTGTTGTATTGGGCAATTTTCCGCAATAATTCCTCTGCCACAATCGGTTTCACGATATAGTCCTGCGCACCTTGGTGCATTCCCCAGATTTTATCGATTTCCTGCCCTTTTGTGCTACAGATGATGATGGGAATAGCGTTCAATGCCTGATCCTTGAGAAACATCCGGATCACCTGAAAACCGCTGATGTCGGGCATCACAATATCCATCAGGACAAGATCGGGGCTGGTTTCTTTCGCAACCGTGATCGCCTGTGTGCCGTTCTCGGCCATAACGACCTGATAGCCATTTCCGGTCAGAATCCCGGACAGGATATGCCGTTCCGTAGGTGAATCGTCGACGATCAGAATTTTTTTAATGGTCATTTATCGGTATCACCGCTATCTTGATTGAATACTTGAATACGACTGCCAACCCGGAATCACATAAAACGTAACAGGCTCGCGGGATTACGCCATTTGGCGGCATGATAGATCCGGCACAGGGGATACAATATCAACATGGTCAGCAGCGCCATAAAACAGGCCATTTCCAGTCCGCCGCGCTCAAAGAACAACTGCAACACAACCAGGATACCGAAATGTGCCAGATAAAAAAACAGCGCCGTCTGGCCGAATACCAGTACCGGCCCATTCCGGTGTACGCCGATAACCGGTTCCAGTCGCATCAAAACCGCCAGCATGATGGCCATCAAGCCAAGTTCAAGCAGGATATAGGCAAGACTGGGCGGATATTTGCTGACATGCAGCCATTGTATAACTGTATGGCCTTCCAGCAGCATAAACATGTTGCCATAACCGTCAATACCTCTGATCAGAACAAATAACAGCAAGGCACACTCGCCGCAGACAAACAACAAACGCTGCATGTATTGCGGCTCGGGTTGTTTTGACAGCATCCATTCACCCCAAACCCAGCCCGACATCATGATCGCCAGCCATGGTATTGCGGGATATAGCACGCTGTATGCCTCTGAAAAAACGGGCACAAAAGTCAGTGCAAGCCACAACGGCACATGCTCACCCGGGATCCAGATCCACTTCAGCAGTAATTCACTTCCGATGATAATAGCGATCGCCGCCATCAATACTGTGCTTATGCGCAAACGGTGCAACCACACCATCATGATCATACCGACGCCAATCGCATACAGAACCTGCAAAACCAGCTTACCGGACACCAGCGAGAGCAAGACGATATCGAGCAGTGCAATAAAAATACCGCGCAGCCATAAATCCTGGCCTATAGTAGCTTGCGGCATGCCCTGCCGCAAGCGTTGCGCATTACTGATGGCAATTGACGCGCCAGTCAGAAAAATGAATGTCGGCGCACAGATATGCGTGACCCAGCGCAGCAAAAACTGATCACTCGCGAATAGACTGCCGCTGTCATAAAGCAAAACGGAATCCGCAAAATACGACCTTGATTGAAAAAACCCGACGCGTGATCCAGCGCCATTAATATCATGACAATACCTCGCATCCGGTCAATCGCAGCGATACGATGCAGATTTTTATCAACAGACTAGTAGTACTTCAATAAAATAATTTAGGATGTTAAAGTTATTCCGTAACAGA
>CAYXFV010000110.1:0-4598 GCA_964464365.1 uncultured Nitrosomonas sp.
AAACCGTTGAGCAACTCTTTAAAATCAAATCATTTTATGTGACGTAGGCTATATCCTCTCAAGAAATAGAGTTTCCTGTAAACCCGGGGCGATTCATTTTTGTTTAGATCCACGGATCCGGACAGCTGTTTTTTCATAGCACATCTATAATCCGCATGCCTTACAAAATAATCGCCGCAACCACCTGACGGCCTTCTTCCACGAGAATGTTATAGGTGCGGCAGGCGGCCTGCGTGTCCATGACTTCAAAACCGATTCTCATTTGCAGGATTCTGGCCATCAAACTGTAATCGGGAAAACGGAGTTGCGTGCCGGTGCCGAGCAGGATGATTTCCGGTTTATGCGGTAGGACGTTGTCGAAGTGCTCGAGGCTGAGTTCGGCAACGGATGCCACAGGCCAGTGCTCGATCAGCTGATCGGGAAAAACGATCATGTTTTTCTCATGCCGGATCTGGTTGATCATGACATAGCCTTCGCCATAGCCGGAAAAAATATTTTGCTGCCCAAAATTTGCGAGGTGTAATTTCACGGGTTGTTTCTCCCTGATCGTGGATTGCAAAATTGTATATCAAGTCAATCCTGTACCGATACCGGATTCTATGATGCGCTGCTGGCAGGATACGAAGTCTGGATGAGGTCAGTACAATATGTCGGTGTCGTTACAGTTTCATTTCAATAGGTTATTTGCTGATTTCGGGGTGGTGGACAAGTCGTTTCCGCGCTGCGATAAAAATCTGGTTTATACTGCCAACACTGTAATTTTGTGTCTGTATGCTTAAAGTATTTTGTGGTTTGTTCGATAAATACGCTTCGGCATCTGGCAGGAAATTCTCCGCAATGCGATAGGGTGTATTTTGCTTTTTGGATAGCAAATGCAATACTTTTCGGTGTATGCGCCTGTTGCCGGATATGCATCGTTTGGTGTGTTTTTTTTACCCTGTGCGTCGTTAACGCGGAGCATTATCATTTTTGCAGCATTATAAATAGCATGAGTAGAGTAGAATAGGATGATCATTCAGCCCCATGATTTGTTTTTTCTAAAGCCGATGAAAATAACACATAGACGCCGGACGAATGGACAAGATCTGTTAGTCCAGTGCCATACATAAACCGTATTGAAGAATAAAAGCAGCCTCAACCACAAAATGACTGCGCTTGAAGCCGGGCGTGCGTGCCACATAAGATCATCAATAATTTCATGTTCTTACATCATCCTACAAACAAAATGATCAATATAGGTTTCGGCCTGATCGTCTGCATTTTTGCGTTAATGGTTATCATTAGCTTTACAGAGATTATCGCACTGCAAAAAAAAGCCAGAACCATTACGCAGACAGATATTCCGACGCTATATGCCAGTACGTCGATGGAAAATCTTGTGAATCAGACGCTGGGTTCGTTGCGCAGCTGGATGCTGCTCAAGGATGAGCACTTCAAGGATGAGCTGAAGGAGAGCTGGATAAAAATCCGCATTGCTGAAGAGCAGATGGTGCAGTTGTCACGCAATTGGAGCCAATACGCGGATAAATCTCAGCTCGATGCATTGCGCGGTATGCTGACTAACTTCGAAAAAGTGCAGCTTGAAATTCTCGAGCTGGCGCACCAGGATGAAAATCTGCCGGCCAATCAGGTATTGACGGAAAAAATTACGCCACTGCTGTTATCAATGACTGATCGTATTATTGATTTGGTTGGTCTGGAAGAAAATAAGGAAGTTGATCTGGAGCGCCGGGAATTTCTGATTGCATTATTCCGGTTCCGTCATACGCTGGGTAAATCGATTGCGCATATTCGTTCCTATATTCAGACGGATAAGGAGCAGTTTGTGCAGGACTTTGACGAAGCCTGGCAGGCGAATCAAGACCATTTGGATGCGCTTCGCATGATGACCGATCTTCTGTCATCAGAAGGTCGGAAAATCATTGAAGATCTGACCCAGGATAGAGAAGCAATGACTGCATTGATACGCACAACATTCTCGATCAGGGAAAGTGAAGAACACAATTGCGCCCATCATCTGTTAAGAACGCAGATTACTGAGATGAGTCAGCAGATCAACGGTATTCTCAGTGAAATGATTGTGAATCATCAGCGTATGCTTCAGCACGACAACACTATCATGGCCGACTCCATTGATGATTTCAAGAATAAGCTGTTGATCACCTCGCTGATCGCTTTTCTGGTCACGATATGGCTGGGCGTCCGGATTTATTACAAATTATCGGCCGCGCAGGCCACGATAGATCAACGGGCGGCGCTGATTGATCAGAATATTATGATCGCCTATCTGGATCAAAACGGCTATATCCGGGAAATGACCAATTCCTTATGCCGGGCTCTGGGCGGCGTCAAGCCGGATTTTATCGATAAGCCGAGCTTCTTTTTTCTGCCTGGCGGGGAAGATGATCCCCGCTACACGCAGATTATCCGGACGATACAGACGGATCAGATCTGGGAAGGTGAAATCGAAATCACGCATCATGATCAGGAAAAAATATGGCTGTATTCCAAAATCATACCTGCCGCCGAGAATACAAAAGGCGGTTATACCAATATTCTGCAGGATATTACCGATAAGAAGCGCATAGAGGCGCTGTCGATTACCGATAAACTGACTTCACTGTTCAATCGCCGTCATTTTGACAATGTTCTGGAGCAACAGCTGAAACAAGCGCAACGTGCGGATACGGTGATTGCCCTGTGTATTCTGGATATCGATTTTTTCAAAAATTATAACGATTGCTATGGCCATCAGGCCGGCGACCACGCATTAACTGAAGTGGCGCGCACGCTGCGGCATAATCTCAAACGCACGAATGATTTTATCTTCAGGCTTGGCGGAGAGGAGTTCGGGATCATTTTCAGTAACATGAGCGCAAGCCAGATCAACGATATACTGCATCAGATACAGGACAGTATCACCGCGCTGGAGATCAAGCATGAGTGCAGCCAGGTGCATCAGTATCTGACAGTTTCGATGGGGTGCAAGGTGTGTGAGCATGCCAGAGATATTCGCGCCGATACGCTTTTTCTGGCTGCGGATAACGCACTGTATCAGGCTAAGAAAAGCCGAAGCAGTATTGTGATTGTCTGAGTGAAGGGCGCATGGTTACGTTAAAATTGAACCCATTCCTTGATCAGGAACTTGCCCAGATGCTGAGTATCTGGGCAGATTTGCCGAGTTTATTGTTTCTGCAGTAACGTCAAGGCATCAACATAAGGTTTTCCCAATTCACGCGCGACAGCCTGATGCGTGATGTGTTCCTGGCACACATTCAAACCGTTACGCAGGTGCGGGTCGTCCATGAGTGCTTTCTGGCCGCCGTTTTCAGCGATCGACAGGACGAACGGTAATGTGACATTGTTCAATGCAAAAGTCGATGTGCGCGCAACAGCGCCAGGCATGTTGGATACGCAATAATGTACAACGCCATCCAGGATATATATCGGATCCGCCAGTGTGGTAGGGTGTGATGTGGCAAAACAGCCGCCCTGGTCAATTGCGACATCGACCAGTACGGAGCCCCGATGCATTGCCCGAACCAGTTCATGGCTCACGAGACGCGGTGCCGCTGCTCCGGGCACCAGTACCGCGCCGATAACCAGGTCGGCCGTGGATACATACTCTTCAATGGCATCAATGGTTGAAAAAACAGTATTGATCCGCGAACCGTACTGCATATCCAGTTGCTGCAGCCGGTGTACCGATTTGTCCAGAACGGTGACATGCGCTTCCATACCCATAGCGACACGTGCCGCATTGATACCGACAACACCGCCGCCGATAACGACAACTTTTGCCGATGGAACACCGGATACGCCACCCAATAACATACCGCACCCGCCCTGATCCATCTCGAGCGCATGTGCGCCGGCCTGGACTGACATGCGTCCGGCCACTTCACTCATCGGCGCGAGCAATGGTAGCCCGCCATACTGGTCGGTAACGGTTTCATAAGCGATAGCAATACAGCCTGAATCGAGTAATCCCTGCGCCTGAACAGGATCCGGCGCTAGATGCAGATAGGTAAACAGAATCTGGCCGGGACGCAGCAACGCCAGTTCGGCGGCTTGCGGTTCTTTTACTTTAACAATCAGCTCCGCTCGGGAAAAGATTTCTTCCGGGGTATCGACGATTTCCGCGCCTGCCGTTCGATACAAATCGTCGTCAAGGCCAATCGCCTGTCCCGCATTGTTCTGCACCATGACTTGATGACCATGTAAAACCAGTTCACGGATCGAGGCCGAAGTGAGTCCGACGCGATTCTCATGTGTTTTAATTTCTTTTGGGACACCAATCAGCATTAATAAACTCCTACGGAGGATAAGATTAAACAGGTTTTAAATAGGGGAATATTCTGAGGCCGGCAGTGAATATTGGCAATGAAATTTATTGGTTTCCGGCACCGTCCGTTTAATTTAAACCATTCTGCCGTGATAATAACAACTTGAAGATTGGATTGGAGTGTGACAAAAAACACAGCATGCCAGCGTCCTGTTCGTTATGATTCAAATCACGTTTGTTCCATTTGTTTTTCTAGGTGTTATTCCAACTCTATTTAGAAACAACATTAATAATCCAATCCCATCCGGTAATG
>CAYXFV010000111.1:0-4206 GCA_964464365.1 uncultured Nitrosomonas sp.
TCGACTGATTGAATATGTTTAACCCAGGCAGTTACACAGTTTAATTTACAGTCCCATACAACCAGTTTACGAATCACACGGGGGATCTGCCGCTGTTGTTTGCGGGATTTTCGTTTGGCGGCGGCATACAGATACGCGCTGCGGGACGTTTAAACCCCAGGTCGCTTGTGCTCGTTTCTCCTTCACTCAGACATGTCGGTGCGCCCAGATTCCCTCAAACGTTGAAAACACGCCCATTATTCAAGGTGATAAAGACGATATTGTGCCGCTCGACACCCTACTCGACTGGGCTGCCGCAGTCTCTGCCGATTGTCATCATCCCGGGTGCGGAACATTTTTTTCATGGCAAACTGAATGTGCTTAAGCGGGTAATTCTGGATTACAGTTAAATATATCGCCCATGCCATTGCTTTACAGCAAATAACCGCCATTTCCGTCTTTAGCTGATCTGGCCCGGTTTTTTCCCGCTGCCACGCGCCGCGAATACTTTTGAAATCGCCTCAAACCAAAATGGCGCACCCAGCACGCCTGCCAACGCGGTAACGATCCAGCCGACGAAGACTAAAAAGATACTCTCCTGGCCTGGCAACAACGAAAACGTAATATTGATCTCCCGATTTTTTGACCCGCCTGACTTGTGTTCAGCCGCAGGCTGTTCATGCGTTATTTCCTGGATGATATTCCAGCCGATAGGCAATCCCATATTCCTGAAATCATCGCTTTTAACCTTGAGCTCCCTGACGGTTTGAATGAATTTCTCTTGTTCAGTGGTATCTGCGGCTTCAGCTTGTTCCGATTCCGGTGCATATTCCGCCGCCGCTGCGACTAATTTCTGTACCTGCTCAGGATTTTTCTGCAACTGCTGAACGATATAAATCGAATCAACATTTAAACAACCGGCCAGCATCAATCCCACAAAAAACATCATGAACTGAGTGCGGCGTTTATACCATCCAGCAACTCTGTCCATCACCGCATTGTAGTGATCCTCGACCTTGGTTTTAAAGACATCGAGATTATTCTGTGCGTCGTCCAGCATAGAACCCAGTAATTTATTCATCGGCTTGGAACGATTCTCCAAGGATTTCTTCAGGTTTCCCATAGAACCGTCCATTGACAGTACATGAACCAGTGCCGTTGCAAATATTTGAGGAGAAATGTATGACGGGCGCGCATTGCCCGGTTGCGACAAAGTATCAATCAGCGGGTGTGCATAAAGTTCATTAGTCCAGCGCGCATGCGGTATTTCGACGAATCCAAGCTTGCGCCTAGTTTTTTTATATCCGCAAACCAGCCATGAGCCGGTATCTTTAGGAAGCTCGCCGAGCATCATGGCAATACCTTCGAATAACACCCGCCCACGCATGGCGATTATCTGAACAAGCAATTCATTAACACCACTGACCAGACTGGCGAAAAATGCATAGATAACAATCATCGCGATAATCACATCAAGCATTCCAAACATCTTCTTCTCCCGGTAAATTTTCAAGCCACGGCACCAGATGCGATGATGTATAAACAAAACCGTAAAAACACATCCAATTTATTAAAAGTTAAGCGATAACGCTGGAAACGTCAATTCGCTTATTACAATAAAGCGAACAATCCCTTTTTAATGACTTGGGACGAATTTCAACGTCCGGTCTTCAAAATAACGCTACAATAATAGCTTAGCGGAAACTGAGAAACTAACCGTTCGTTATGTTTTACAATATCGGACAGAAGATTCACCATCGTGTTGAACAATGCGATAAAAAACCAGATCCGTTATCTGCGTTATTTGATATAAATTATTCCTGAATTCAATATGTTTGCTGCCTATACAATACTGCCGATCAATTCTGCCTTGCAGCGTGAAAGCTGGGCAAGCAAATGGCTGCAATCCTACGAAGGAAAATCCGTGCGTATTCGTATACCACCGCTTGTTGATTTAAAAATGGTGGTACTATCCAATGGAGAATTCGGTTACAGTAACGACACGCATGAAGCGGATGTCACACTGTCCTGTTCACCGGGTGTTTTGCCTGGATTAATCGCGCGTGACGAACTTGCCTATGACAATATCGATGTCACCGGTGACGCCATGTTTGCCGAGGATCTGATCACCATAAGCAAAAGCCTCAAACCCGGTATTGAGCAGGAATTGGGTAAATTGATCGGCGATATTCCTGCGCATCGCCTTGCAAAGGCTGGCGAAAGTTTTTTCCAGTGGCATATCAATCTGGTTAAGAATTTATCTGACACGCTCGGGGAATACTGGTCAGAAGAACAGCCGATCGTTGTAAAACCCGGCGACCTCAGGAATTTTTCCCGGCAGACTGAAGCAGTAAAAAACAATCTGGATCAGCTCGAAACCCGAATAAACCGTTTGACTCAAAAAAGCAACCTATGACTGATTGTGTTTATTACCCCGCACAATCTCTGTTTAACCACCACATGCAGCCCTGCGCACGTTATACAACGTGAATCGCTACTCCTGCCTCTGATATTTAAAAGCCTTAATGCGTCTATTTCGCCTTATCAAAATACAATCCGTTGCGTTCCGCTTTGGCTTGGAAGAATTTGTCATCAGTCACGGCCCATTACGCTTTCTCAAAAAACCGATCAAATGGCTGACATTCTGGCGCAAACTGGATAAACCGCGCGCCGAACGGCTCCGTCTCGCACTGGAAGCACTTGGGCCGATTTTCGTTAAATTCGGGCAGATGCTTTCAACCCGGCGTGATCTTCTGCCTCAGGATATCGCCGATGAACTGGCGAAACTTCAGGATCAGGTTCCCCCTTTTTGTTCGAAAACCGTCCTTGAAATTCTGGAGAAATCCTATGAACAGAAAATAGACCAGGTTTTTTTCAAATTCGATAGAACCCCCATCGCCAGTGCTTCTGTCGCACAAGTACATTTCGCTGTTTTGCATGACGGCACCGAAGTTGCTGTCAAAGTCTTACGTCCAGGCATTGCACCGATTATTACGCATGATGTCGCGCTGATGGATACCGGCGCGTGGCTGGCGGAATCCGTATGGCCGGATGGAAGACGATTGAAGCTCAGGCAAGTGGTATCAGAATTTGCCCGTCACCTGGACGACGAGCTCGATTTAATGCGTGAAGCCGCAAATTGCAGCCAATTACGGCGTAATTTTTTGAACTCCCCGCTACTGCTGGTTCCCGAAGTTTACTGGGACTATTGCCGAACCAATGTTATGGTGATGGAACGGGTCGCAGGCGCGCCGATCAGTCATGTTGACGAACTCGTAGCACAGGGCATTGATATTCCGCAACTGGCACGCATGGGCGTCGAAATCTTCTTCACGCAGGTATTTCGTGACGGATATTTTCATGCAGATATGCATCCGGGCAATATTTTTGTCGGTCAGGATGGCCGTTATATCGCGGTAGATTTCGGCATCATGGGCACGCTCAGCGACGAAGACAAAAATTATCTGGCGCAGAATTTTCTGGCATTTTTCAGGCGCGACTATGCCCGCGTTGCACAAGCGCATGTTGAAGCCGGCTGGGCACCCAAAAATACCCGTGTCGATGAGTTTGAAACAGCGATACGCGCGGTGTGCGAGCCTATTTTTGACAAACCGCTCAGGGAAATATCGTTTGGCCGCATATTATTCCAGCTGTTTCAGACATCGCGTCAGTTCAATGTGGAAATACAGCCACAACTGGTATTGCTGCAAAAAACATTGCTGAATATCGAAGGACTCGGTCGCGATCTTGATCCCAACCTTGATTTATGGAAAACCGCAAAACCGTTTCTTGAAAACTGGATGTCTGAACAGATCGGCTGGCGTGGCCTGACCAGTCGTATGCAAAAGGAAGCACCCAATTGGGCGCTCATTTTCCCCCAGTTTCCACGTTTACTGCATCATATGCTCGCGGAAAACCGTAACCACGGTTTGGAAGAAAAAATGCAGCAACTGGTTAAAGAAGAAAAACAGCAAAACCGCCTGCTGATACTGATCGCCCTGATTCTGCTGGCAATACTGTTCTGGCAGGTGTTTCAATAAAGCTTCATGCCTGGAAAAGATTGGCGCACTTGATTCGGCAGGGATAAAACGAATTCCCGCATGGAATACCATGCGAAATACAGAATATCGGGGGGTGTACGGGGGATACGAAAATATGTTGGTAGGCGCGACTGGATTCGAACCAACGACCCCCACCATGTCAAGGTGGTGCTCTAACCAACTGAGC
>CAYXFV010000112.1:0-3718 GCA_964464365.1 uncultured Nitrosomonas sp.
ACCAAGATCAATTGTTTAGCCGAAGATTGAGGGCTTATCCCGAACTCAGGTTATTCGTAAAGAATAGATGGTACCGGATGGTTTGACACTGATGATTTTCTCCCACCTCAGCCCCTTATCCCGATAAACCTGATTCCAGGTCATCTGGCGGATTTTATTGAGCGTGTCTAACGCCGCATGCCTTTCTGACTTCTGAAGTGTTAACAGATTTTCCTGAAAGACAGGGTTGTTCAAATCAAGCCTGACCCATTTATCCTGGTCATTTTTGGTCATCCAGCTTTTCCAGCAAGCGATCCCAATGCGTATCGTCAGGTTGATTGTGTTGAGACCAGGACAGTGCTTTCTGTAAATCAGCTTCCGCTTCAGGCTGATGCAGCCATCTTTCATTATCTGGAATAACAGTAGCAGTTCGCACCAACCAGACACCTGGCTCCTGTTCTTCTACCAGCACTTGTCGGCCAGCATATTGTTTTCCGAGTGAAATTTGCCCGTTTGCACCAATGATTTTGATGCTTGTTTGAGAATTTACATTTGCCATAGTGAAATCCAGGTAATTATTGCACCAAGGCACTATAGCACTAAATCAGCATAAAAGCGTAACGACAAAACGTAAACCGCCTCTCCGATACCGGCAAAGCCCCTACCAAAAAAACCATGGCGGATCGCTATCGCTGAGCCGCCATGGTCTAAGCGGGCTGGGATAAAACTTTAATACACCAGTTGCTCCAAGCTAATACCCAAAGCTGCGGCAGCTTTTTCAAGCGTGGCTTTGCGTGGTCGTTTGGCAGATTCAATTTGCGCGTAACCAGCTTGTGTAATACCCATTCTCCCGGCCATGTCTTCCTGAGTCAGCATCAGATATTCGCGCCACGCTTGCAGCATGCTGACACCATCCATGATACGCTTGCTCACAACATCGTTTGGGATCATACCTGGACGTACTGCGCCGGACAGTTTGATAAAATCGGCATAAGGCACGACCACGAAAGCGGGCTTGCCATCCTGGTCAAAAATGGTTTGGTAATTAGTAAGTGTTTTCATTGCGTTTTTTTACCTCTTGAATATCAATAATATGCACGCTGCCATCGAACTCAAAGAATACTCGGTAGTCTCCTATTCGCAGGCGATAGTTATGGTTGGCAAGTTTTTTAACGCCTTGGCAATTCGGAAAATATGCGAGTGTTTGAGTTTCGATAAAGATTCTTTTGCGCACGGCGGCGATCTTGATTTTTTCAATCTGCTTAAGTGCTTTTGGTCTCCAGCTAATTTCGTTCATAGGCACCATTATAAGTATCTTCAACATGAATATAAGTTTCTTATAAATTCGGTTCATGGATTACTACGATGACTGAGCGTAAAAATATTCTCGATTCTTGTTGTGGAACACAGATGATGTGGTTTGACCGCAGTCATCCAGATGCGGTTTTTGGCGATAGGAGAGCTGAGACTGTAACCGTTAGTCTTAGTCCATTATTAATCAAGCCTTTAGTTCAAATCTAAAATCCGGGCTGCGAACTGTTGAAACTGGCCACAGGGGCAACTATGTAGGGCGTAATTGTTATTGCACCGAATAAAAACCATCCGGTGCAATATGCTGCGCTGATTGCACGCTATGCGGGCTGACCGTGGCAGATCGCAATCGCTGATCCGCCACTACGCGAGCTGACCGGACAGGTTAATTGTCGTCTGATAGTTCCACCAAAACGTAAAAACATTTAATCTGTAAAGAGTCTGAATAAATGAATCCGACTCAGTCTGACACTCATAAAATACATAATATGAAATCAACAGTATGTTAATCAAACAGCTTCACCAGCAAAGAGCGATCATAGCGGGGATAGCACGTCAATATGGTGCCCGCCGAATCAGAGTTTTCGGCTCTGTGGCGCGTGGTCAGGATTTGCCAGAAAGCGATATAGATTTTCTGGTGGATTTCCCACAGGGCTATGATTTGTTCACTCAGCGCCTGCCGCTTGCCGAAGCGTTGTCCGATCTGTTAGGCCGCAAAGTAGAGGTCGTGCCAGAGCACGAATTGAACCGGCATATTCGCCAGCAGGTATTAAGTGAAGCGGTGGATTTATGAACAAACCCTGGCAACTCTATGCTCACCACATTCTGGATACAATCGCCAAAATAAGACGTATCCAGGCACGAGGAGACATGACGCAGGACGATATTCTATACGATGCTGCATTGCGGAATCTGCAAACGCTGTCAGAAGCGACGCAATGGCTTCCTGCCGAAATCAAACAACAATACCCCGATATTCCCCAGACAGAAATCAGTGGTTTTCGCAATATTCTGATGCATAACTATCTGGGTGATATCGATGCAAAAACTGTTGCTGCGGTAGTAGAACACCATTTGCCCCGATTGGAAAATTGTGTCAAAGCTATACTTGAGCGGTATGGCTGATTATGCATTTCTTCTTCTCTCCGATACCGACGAAGGATCATGGCGGATCGCTATCACGGATCCACCCTACAAGGGCTATGCAGGGTAATCCCATTACCCCGGCCCAATAGCCTCGGCAAAAAATGCCGAGGAATTATCATAAGGAAATATTAATACGTGAACTTACCCTTCATCATGCTCCAGTGTCCCAGGAATGAACAGAAAAATGAATAATCTTCGCCAGGAGTCAGTGATTTTAAGTCGTCAATAGTGACAGAAGTCGTTTCACCACCCCCTATTATTTCGGTATACGCTATAACACGTGAGTCACCTTCTTTGATATAGTTTTGCGCCAGCCCGGCTTTTCCTCCGTCCTGTGCTACGCCTGCAAAATCACTTGTCTTAGTCAAAACCCAGTTATGCCCCATGGCATTTTTCGGTAAGCTGCCAACGTGCTTCAATGTCACGGTGAATTTTTCACAGCTTTTATCAGCAACGACTTCATTCAGATTGAATTTCATGTTGTCGTCACTTTCTATGGTTACTTCGCAGTCTGCAGCGAAAACCGATCCCACACCCAAGCACAATATTGCAGCAGCTACAACGCCTTTTAGCTTAAAGTTCATATTACCCTCCATATAAAAGATTACAGCTTATCATATTTTAATACAAATAATAATGATTATCATTTGTATTAAAGATCAATAAAAGATTCACAATGTTGTTATATCAGAGTAATGTCGTACTCAAGCCTAGGAAAGTCGACATGGAAATTCAAGCGATAAAATCAGGGAGATAAGAGTAGCGATACTCTTCCTCTCAGCCAGTCGTAGATTGCACGCACTGAGCTCAAGACAACGTTTTTTTCCAGCATCCGGCTTATCGGCATCCCTGTTCCCAACCCTTGGGGGTGAAAAACAGGATATACGAAGATCACCATTTAATCCGCCACGAATATTATTCCAGTGACAGCACCAGCTTTTTCCCTAATGCCGATGCCAGCAGCTTGAGCTATAGTCAAATCTGGTGTATGGAGAATCAAGCGACCTGCTGTTTCTGATCTCCATTTTGTTTAACGCCGTCAACGAATTTTGTACCTTCGATGACATCCGCTAACAATTTGTAACCCCTCAGCCGGAACCATTTTTTCTGTGCTACTTCCATCAGTTTGAACGCCATCGTCAAAGTTGTCGTCCGGCTTCCACAGTTTTTAGTTTTGGCTGTTCTCAGCCGAATCGTTGCAAAGACAGATTCGACCGGGTTGGTTGTTCTAGAGCATTTTTCTTTTAGTTGGAATCGTGTGATTCCCTGTACGTTAAAATAA
>CAYXFV010000113.1:0-3647 GCA_964464365.1 uncultured Nitrosomonas sp.
TCATGGCTATTATAAACTAGTACGTAATTGTATTGTTGGAACGAACCACTAGTGCAAATAGGTGTCAGGTTTAGAATGAAGAATTATCATTTTATATCAAGTGGAAAGGAGTAATCACAGGAGGGCGGAGTCGATTGATATTAGCAAACGTTTTTTAAACATTATTTGTCTGAGTAGATTGTTTAATCAAAGACTCAGCAGGAATACCAAGTTCTTGGTGTAGTTTCCAGATCATTTTGAGTGTCAGAGAACGTTTATAATTGAGTATTTCATACACGCGATTACTTTTTCCAATCATCGGCTCAAGGTCTTTGATTGTGAGGCCTTTTTGTTCCATTTCAAATTTAATGGCTTCCACAGGATCGGGAAGATCGAGCGGGAAGTGCTTGCGCTCATAAGCCTCGATTAGTGTCACTAAAACATCCAGTTTTTCTCCTTCTGGTGTGTTGGGTTCGGCGGTCATAAGTGTTTCGGTTTCCTTAAGCGCCGCGCGGTAATCAGCATCAATCTTGATTGGTTTGATTTCCATAATCAGTTCGCTCTAACGTTAAATGTTTTGTGCATCGATTTGATCGTATAGGGCATGAGTACCAATAAAGCGAATATACACTACGCTATATGCATAGTTAATCCATACCACTAGCCGGTATTTATTCCCGGCAATATTGAATACAACTCTGCCATCTTTCAAGATGCTGGAGTTCTTGAAATCCGCTTTGACTTCCGCGGGTTTTGTCCAGTTTGCCTTTAATGCATGCCTGTACCATGCAAGCGTTGGTTGAATTGCATCGGTGAAAGACGGATCATTTTCCCAGAATGCTTTTAAGGTCGACAATGCAATAACTCTCATTAGTGGAATGATAGTCCCATTATGGGACTTTGACAATTATTTTGATGAAGGAATCCACCGCCCATAAACCTTGATGATCATACTCCAATCCTTATGGCCCATTTGCTGGGCAACAAACATGGGGTTTTCACCTTTCGAAAGCAGCATGGATGCGAAAGTATGGCGGGTTTGGTAGGGGTTGCGGTATTTTATGCCTGCTCTTTTCAGTGCGGGTGTCCAGATAATTTTACGGATGGCCTGATCGTCCTTCCACGGCTAGTTAGTACGTGAATCATGAAAAACAATATAGTTTTGATCGCTGGTAAATGTTTGCTGGCTGAGTAAGGCTTCTTTGGCTTGCGATTGCAGGGTAACTTCGCGTTTCCCCGATTTGGTTTTGGTGCATTTCAAATGACCGCGAACTCTGGCGGATCGGATATAAATGCAGTTTTTATCAAAATCGACATCCTGCCAGTGCAGGGTGATCAGTTCGGAAGTTCTGAGGCCGGAATAAAACGCGAACTGAATCAGGTTTTTTTCCTGTCCTTTGAGTTCTTGCAGGATTCTGGCAATTTCATCGGCATTGAACGGTTCTGGTTCCCGTGTACTGACCGGCAGGTTTTTCACTCGGTCGAGCGGATTCCTGTCGATGATTTCATCATGGTACAGCTCATCGTAGACTTGGCGCAGCGGAATGAGAATGTTGCTTTTGCGCTTGTTGGAGCAGGGGAGGTCGGCAAGAAATGCTTTGACCTTGATTGCGGTCAATTCTGCAATCGCCATTTCGCCAAAGACTGGAATCAGATGGTAATAAATGGCGCTGGTATAATCGCGTAGCGTGCTGGGCTGGTACGCTGTAACCAGTTTTTTATGGCTTCGCCGATGGTGTATTGATCCGGCCGGGTTTTGCGGAATTCCTTGGCCTTCTTGCTGTGCGGGAAGTGTTTGCAATAGTCGAAGGTGCCAGTTCTGATTTCATATAAAATCGTTTGCCGCTTGAGTACCAGTTCCTTTTGCGCGGCTTTGGTCGGTGGCATGGGAATAGTTTCATGGCATCGCACACCTTGGTAAGTAAATGCGATTTGGGCGCTATTGCCGCGGATCGTTATGCCTCTTTGCCTTGCATCCATAGGTTAGCTGCAGTCATACTGATAAAGATTCTGCCATTCGCAGATTTAAACCAGTGAATTCCAAGGTTAACAGCTGCGGCATGACATGAGAGCTATGATTATTTCTGGTGTGTGACAAGAGAGGAGAAAGCGGTGTAACCTGTTGGAAGAGATCTCGGCAGATCAACCAATAAAAAGAGGGAAACACCGCATGACAGATAATAATGTTTTTAAGCTGAATAAACCAGAACAAAATGATCCGTTACAGGAGATACTTCGGGAAGGCGCACGTAAAATGTTGGCGGCGGCGATAGAATCAGAGGTGGCTAGCTTTATTGAACGGTATGGTGGTATAAAAACCGATGAAGGTCAAAAAGCGGTTGTCAGAAATGGCTATCTGCCTGAACGTACCATTCAAACGGGGCTGGGCTGATGGAATCTACAGCACGGTAAGAATGGATGACCGGTTATGTCTTCTGGTGATTATCGGTTCAGATGAAACGGGACGTAAGGAATTACTGGCGTTGTCTGACGGTTATCGTGAGTCAGAAGCGAGTTGGACGGAAGTGTTGATGGATCTGAAACAGCGTGGCTTTGAAAAAGCACCTGGACTGGCTGTCGGTGACGGCGCACTGGGATTCTGGAAAGCTGTTGCCAAATGTTGGTCAGATACCGACCAACAGCACTGCTGGGTACATAAAACTGCCAATGTGCTGGAAAAACTGCCCAAAGCCATGCAACCCAAGGTCAAGGAGGCGCTGCACAATATCTGGCAGGCAGAAACGCGGGAAAAAGCGTATGCAGCTATTGAGCGTTTCGGCCCGAAATATCCAAAAGCGATGCAGTGCCTGGAAAAGGATAAAGACCATCAGATTGGAAAGAAAATCTGTTAAAACTCAATGGAAACAAGCACTTCAAAATATGAAAGGCATGTGGGCAAATGATGAAAATGCTGTACAACGCATGCAATCCATTCGTAATGAATTTGATCGTTAGAATTGGTTAACTACCTGCTGGATACCTGCATCCTGATTGACTTCTTTCGCGGCAATGAAAATGCTGCTCAATTTTTAGGGGATCTCGATTGCAACACACAACTTGAAACACTTCCCAATGATTGAGAATGTATATTGCCCCTACTGATCAAAAGCAAAAGATTACAACGGCTAGTAGCCGATCTTACAGGTTCCTAGACAGGGGCTCCCGCGCGGCCTTGCCGCCGCGTGGGATGTCTAAGGGGTGGTAAGTCGGCGTAAACGGGTACACGCGCCAGCGTGTGTTTAATCCGCGCAGCCTCTCGCTGTTCCCCCCCATCCTGCTAAAAAAAGTTTTTTGGTTTAAACTGGAAACCTGTAATTCACCACTGACCTGGCTTCAAATACGTCTGTGATTGGATTTTTGATTTTCTGATTCTTTCTATTGAGAGAATGTCTTGAAGTTTGGCTAACTTCATTTGAATATCGATTTCACTTATTTCTTCATTAAAACTGTGAAATAATTTTACAGACTCTTTATGCATCAATACCGCAATGAGTTTTCTTCCATAAAGCTCTTTTCTTCGTATCGTATTTTCAAAATTATTGAATGCTTCTGTTTTATTGAATGTACTTACTTTTGAGTATATTTGTTGTCTCTGATCTCGTATAAAGACTACATAACCTGAGTTCGGGATAAGCCCTCAATCTTCGGCTAAACAATTGATCTTGGTC
>CAYXFV010000114.1:0-3641 GCA_964464365.1 uncultured Nitrosomonas sp.
AGCTGATGCAGCCTGACTCAAACTAAAAAGTCTCCGGAAAACCCGGGCCGATTCATTATCTCAAATCCTGCAATTCAGGACACAAAAAATCAACCTGTATCCCTCATGAATAAATGCATTACATAATTATTCAGGGCCGACTAATTAATCAGTGTGTATCGTCGATTAATTGTGCAGAACGACGTACGTGCTCTGCACAGGAGATAAAGGCTGCCGAAACTGTGATTAACGCGGTTGTTTAACTTTTCTCAGATAAGGTTTAACGGTGACCCAGCCTTCCGGATAAATTTTTTCGGCTTCCTCGTTGCTGACACTGGGCACAATAATCACATCGTCACCCGGTTGCCAATTGACGGGCGTGGCTACTTTGTGTTTTGCAGTCAGTTGCATGGAATCGATGACACGCAAAATTTCATTGAAATTACGTCCTGTTGTCATAGGGTAGGTCAGCATGAGCTTGATATTTTTGTCCGGGCCAATGACAAATACCGAACGCACGGTTGCATTCGTCATCGCCGTACGGTTTTCGGCTGATCCGGTTTCGTCAGCAGGAAACATGTTGTACAGTTTTGCCACGTTAAGATCGGTATCAGCAATCACAGGATACCTGACGTGTGCGCCACTGACGCCTTCAACGTCTTTCAGCCATCGTTCGTGATCGTCGATTGGGTCGATACTCAAGCCGATGATTTTGGTATTGCGTTTGTCAAACTCGGATTGAATGACGGCCATGTGGCCAAGTTCTGTAGTGCAGACCGGTGTGAAATCCTTAGGATGGGAAAATAATACTACCCAGCTGTCTCCGATCCATTCATGGAAATCGATTCTGCCGTGCGTAGTTTCCGCCTGGAAGTTGGGTGCCTGATCGTTAATACGTAACGCCATGATTGCCTCCTTTGTTTGTAAAGTTGAAATAAAACTGCGATTGAAGAACTATACCATTAACAGTCTAACCCGACATTACAAGCAGAGCAATTGGTGGAGATTCAGGCCTGAGAAAACAAAAACAGCGCCTGAAAGCGCTGTTTTTGTTTGGGAGAGTAATCAATTAAGCGGTTGTATTGATATGCTGGCCCAAATGCGATGGCAGATTCTGCGCAGCGGTATTGTCCGGGATTGCATGAATCAGAGCCATGGCGTTCTCAGCACTGATATCTAATGCTTTTTTTAATACAGCAGTACCTGCTGCCTGCTGTACGCTGGCTTCACTCATGGTTGTCGCCGCACTGGCTATACTGGATATTTCCATAAGATACTCCTTTAAAAAATAGGTAGCAGTACCATTATATTAGCGGCATGTGGCGTTTATTTCATTAGGTTGCTGCAGCGCTGTACCACTGATCAAATGAATTTACGGAAAAAAGGCGGTAGAAAATTTTTCAGCTCATCTTTCCAGTCAGTACCTACCTTGATCGGGATGCGTACCTGATAGTACGTATCGGCTGCATCCGTGCCACCCAGATATAAGCGGTATTGACCGGTTTCATTAAGCCTCAGCGCCTGGGTGATGACACCGGACTGGTAGGTCTGTCCGGGTACAAGTAGGATGTCATGTTCCTCATAAGCTACAGTATCATCGGCATGATCATCCGTTGCTTCAGTTTCAATGAGTTTGGTGAGGCGCAGCGCTAATGGAAAGTCACGCGACGATTCGGGGTACAATAAGTCGATCGTGATATTCAGCATGCCCGGTTTAGGGATGCGGTCGCATTGCACCGGTATATAAGGCGTTCTGGGTTCGTCAGCGGAAAGTTCATACTCGTCAGGCAGATAATACGCCGAATAGCCTACCGTCATTGTTTCAGCTTCTATAGTGCATGTACTGCCACGAAAACCTTTGGGATAAGTATCCGAGAAGTCGCCCTGTGAGCTTGTGCCCAGAAATATGCCGACAGCGATAAAAACAACAATTACACAGGCGCCAATAAAATACAGAGGCTTTGATGATGCGTTCAAACCGGGTTTTGAGGGGATAGGCATGTGTAATCCTTATTATTCCTTTCTGGTCATGGAAATGTATGATGTTGTTACCCGAGTGGCAATTGCGAGGCGCGGCTTTTTATCGAAAGCCGATAACATAACCGATGGTCAATGGATTCACAAGCCGGTCATGCGAGAAAAATTCAGCATTCCCGTTCATCGTTGATTCAGGTTGAGTTTTATAAACTGCCAGGAACAACAAAACTGACTAACCTGTTTTTGAATGGAGGTCTCTGATGAAAACAAAAAATATAGCGCCGGTTACTGTGGCGGCGATTACGTTGAGTCTGTTGCTGGGCATGTCTTCAATGGCTGAAGCCGGCAGGAAACATCATCGTCATCACCATCATCATGGCCATCACCACCATCATCATCACCATCATGGTGGACACGCTTATATTTATAACCAGCCGCAACCTTATTACCGGCCACCGGCGTATAGCTATAACTATTATGCGCCCGTACCAGCGCCGGTTATGGTTCCTGCGCCTGTTTACGGTTATCCGCCCAATATGATGCTCGATATCCGTACCAATACCGGTCATTTTATGTTCGGTTATTGAGAATGGCTGGAGCGGGACGGTGCTATCGATTTAAATGCGTTGCTTAGCTGTTTATGTGATCTGAAAGACCATCTCCTGTTGTTGTGTCTTTTGTCTCTTTAAATGTTTTCTTCTCTTCTTAATTGACATGCCGTCTTAATCGACGGCTTTTTTTGCCGGATCAAATCAACGCTATCCATACCGGCTGGTGATCGGAGGCAGCTGTTATCAGGTCGACACGATGTATTTTCAGATGATTAACCAGGTCGCTGGTGATAAAGATATGATCGAAACATTCGGGCTTGTCGACGAAATCGACCGGATGAATGCCTACCGTAGGAATATGCGGTTCATCAGGATACAAAACGGTTCTTGCATCGTGAAAATCAGGTATGCCGGAATCAAATGGTGCGAGTAACTGCATACGTTCTTCAGCTGTGGCGGGAAAATTCATGTCACCGCATAAGATAGCCTCGGCAGGACGTGCAAGTACCTCAAAAGGCCCGCCCTGTTCTTCAATATATTGTGCACGCTGTGACATGGCACAGGCTTTACAATGCAGGCGGCGGATGTTGGCGATTTGCTGTTCTCTTTGATGCTGTGAATAATATTCAAGATGTGTCGTCAGTATGCGTATCGCACCGAATCCGGATTGGACCACGGCTTCAATCAAAACGCGCTGCATGCTGGGTGTTATTTCTTCTGCTGCCCACGGCAGTAAATGACGCCAGACCTGACCGACGGGCAGCCGTGAGAAAATGGCATTGCCAAAATAACTGCGTCCGCCTTTTGCGTTGGGCATGTCGGTGGCAATGCCGTAAATTCCGCTATATTCCGGCAATCCCTGGGACAGCAGGGTAAATTGGTCTTCGCCGCGACTGCCGGTCAACCCCGGGAAATTGACGGCAACCTCCTGAAGGCATATGACATCAAACGCATCAAGCGTCCGGATGGTTTCGAGAATGCGGTCAAGGTCGACGATACCATCCATGCCGCGGCCCCATTGAATGTTCCAGCTCAGTAATTTCATAATTGCGTCATAATCTCAGCGTAATAAAACCCTATTAACCTGAGTTCGGGATAAGAAAAGAAGAGGTGGACGTCTGCCTTTTTGCGTAA
>CAYXFV010000115.1:0-3470 GCA_964464365.1 uncultured Nitrosomonas sp.
ACCAAGATCAATTGTTTAGCCGAAGATTGAGGGCTTATCCCGAACTCAGGTTAGCCATAGGCGCAGGGGCTATCGGCTCCAATATCGTGCTGAACTCAGCCAAAGCCGGATTTGGGAAATGGGTTCTCATTGATGACGATATACTTCTTCCGCATAACTTAGCTCGTCACGCTCTGGACGGAACATATCTGGGCTGGCCAAAAGTTGAAGCCTTGAAGACAGCCGTCAATGAAAGCGTCAGTAACAAACCAGTGCTGGAAGCACTCAAAACAGACTTCATTCAGCCGAAAGATGAAAGCTCAGCTAAAATAGCCGGACATCTTGCGGATTCTGATATTATTCTTGATATGTCCGCTTCAGTGAGCGTCGCCCGGCATATCGTGCATGATACCGATTCAAGTGTACGCAGGATTTCCATGTTCCTTTCCCCGTCAGGAAAAGATTTGGTGATTTTGGCTGAAGATACAGAACGTAAGGCACGGCTTGATTTTCTTGAGATGCTTTACTACCGGGAAATCATGCAAAATAGTGATCTGAAAGATCATTTGACTACTTCGTCAAAAACCCGATACGCCAATTCATGCCGTGATCTGTCCAGCAGAATTTCCCAAGATCATGTGGCACTTCATGGCGCTATAGGAAGCAGGAACCTGAGGCAAATTGCTTCTAACGGTGAGGCCTGTATAAAAATATATCGCACAGATAATGACATGCAGACTTCCTCCATAGTCATACCTGTAGAAGAGTTTTCCTCTATCAAAGTGGCAAAATGGGAAGTTTTCATCAGTGAATCTGCTTTACAAAGCCTGTTTTCTGCCCGAAGTGGCAAGCTACCAAAAGAGACAGGTGGTATATTAATAGGGTTTTTCAATATGCAATATCACACGCTTTATATTGTGGATATTGTTGGAGAAATAGCGGACAGCATTGAATACCCTGATGCTTTCATTCGTGGACATGGAGAGCTACCAGAAAAAATTAAGGCCGTTCAAGATAGGACAGCAGGCAATCTTACCTACGTCGGGGAATGGCATAGTCATCCCGACCGCTCAAAATGCTGGCCCAGCAATGATGATGAGAAAGTGATTGGGTGGATTAACGATCATATGGCGGCGGAGGGAGTGCCTCCCGTTATGTTGATTGTTGGGG
This sequence comes from uncultured Nitrosomonas sp., assembly GCA_964464365.1. Lineage (GTDB taxonomy): Bacteria > Pseudomonadota > Gammaproteobacteria > Burkholderiales > Nitrosomonadaceae > Nitrosomonas. The sequence continues at coordinate 1,150 of CAYXFV010000115.1, forward strand.
ATAAGGCACAACTGTGTGTATGTATAGAAAATGGGGCAAAAATTTTGGAGTGGAAAAATGCCGGAGAAGAGTTCCCAGTCGCAGTTTGATGCTTACGAATATATCAGCGTAATTGCCCCCGGGGCTGTACTCAGTTTGGGCGTTATACTTCTGTGGCCTGCAACAAAAGAAATGTTTTTCAGCAGTAACGTATCCGTCGGTGAGCTTGGGTTATTCTTGATTATTGCTTATGTTGCGGGACATCTCCTGCAATCAGTTGGTAATGCTATAGAAAAGGCGTTGTGGAAGTGTTTTGGAGGAATGCCTACGGATTGGGTGCTTAACGAAAAACAAACCTTAATCTCTGCTCAGCAGAGGATAAAACTACAATCTATTATTCAGCATACCCAGAATGTGCCTGTTTTGGAAAACCTAAATGCGGGGCAGTGGTATTCAGTTGTCCGGGAAATGTATATCGACATAGAAAAAGCAGGCAGAGCTAATCGGATTGACTCTTTCAATCGCACCTATGGCTTACTCCGAGGGATTGCATCCGCGTTTCTTGTCCTTGGTATAATTATCCCTCTCCATACTCCAGCTCATTGGGATGCTACTTTATGGGTTTTAGCTTTAGGCTTTTTACCCTCACTTTTCAGGATGTTTCGGTTTGGTAGAAGCTATGGAAGGGAGCTAATTTTAGAGTTTATAAAAGTTAAAGAGACTTGATGCAGGGAATATTAATGGGGTGCCGGGTGAGCGGGTATACAGCGGCGGGGTGAAGCCCCCAAAGGTAGCCTAAGGTAACCGGGGGCAAGAAAAGCCCAGATGGTCGGAGCTTAAGAGTAACGAGAGCTTTCACGGCTTCTGGCAGAAGCGGCCTTCGATACGGCCATCTGTCGGAACTGCTTTGGCTCACTGGAAAATACCATCCGTGAGATCAATGCCCGGTACGGCTCTCAATGGAAGCTGAGCATAGACCCATAATGGCCTGTGCTTTTTCTCATGGCGGAAAATTTCGCGTTTGGAGCGGCTATACCGATTCTGCCCGATTTTATGGCAATGCATACCATGAGCCTTTGCCTGCGCCATGCCGCACAAGATAGCCTTGCTCCTGCAAGCGCCGGAAATGCTCTTTCAATGTATTGCGTGATGCGCCGGTGATGCGGATCATATCGCCAATCGTCACGCGGCCATGCTCCCTTGCATGGTCGATGATCTGGACGGCCAGCTCCGGCAGAGAGACCAAGACCAGCTTCTCGCGCTCGACCTTCGCGGCTAGGCGGCGTTTTTGTTGCTGCAATGCGCGAAGAAAAAATAAAATCCACGGCTGCCAGTTGGGGGCCTCACTGCGGATCGTGCCTTGGGTCTGGCGCAAGGCCAGGTAATAGCCTTCCTTGCTGTTCTCAATCACGCTTTCAAGGGACGAATACGGCACATAAGCATAGCCTGCCTGGAGCAGTAAAAGCGTGGTGAGGATGCGACTCAAGCGTCCATTACCATCTTGGAAAGGATGGATTTCCAAAAAGACGACGATAAAAACCGCGACAATCAAAAGCGGGTGAATGTGGCCAAGTTCACGGGCTTCATTCAACCAAGCAATCAGCTCTTGCATCCGGTGCGGCGTGTCAAAGGGCGTGGCTGTTTCAAACACCACGCCAATCATTTTTCCGGCAGCGTCAAATGCACCAACGTCATTTCGCAGGGTTTTATATTCGCCACGATGCCGCTCGTCTTTATGGCTGTATCGCAGCAAATCACGATGCAGTTGCTTTATGTGATTTTCGGTGAAGGGAATATCCTGCCAAGCTTGAAAGATGGTTTCCATAACTTCTGCATAGCCCGCCACTTCCTGTTCATCGCGAGTGGCAAATGATTTTATTTCAAGATTGGCAAGCAGGCGCTCCACATCGCGGTCGGTCAGCTTGCTGCCCTCAATCCGGGTGGAAGAGCCAATACTTTCGATGGTTGCCACATGGCGCAGTGCTTTTAAGCGCTCCGGCGCGAGCGTACCCAGCGCCCGCCATGCACCTTTGAATTCATCGATCTCAGAGATGAGCGCAAGCAGTGCAGGGGTGATCTGGATGGTATCGGTTTTGAGCATAAAATTACCTTTGAATACCCGAATATACACCCATAAATACCCATAAGTCCATCCAAAAGAACACCCATAAACACCTATATATCGGGGGCTAAAGATTGGATTGCTAAAGGAAAAGCAGGTATCACCCTTTACCCAAAGCCGTGCCGGAATAATCGATCAAAGTTTCCAAAGGGCATTGAAAGCTCTTTGGTCAATGGGAGACTTCGCTCTCCCCCTGAACCCCCATCGACCAAAGAGCTTT
>CAYXFV010000116.1:0-3360 GCA_964464365.1 uncultured Nitrosomonas sp.
TCCAGGCCTTCCAGGTAGAGTCTGTTTTCTCTTAATTCTCTTAACTGGGTTGTCCGGATTTATTAAACCATGTCATTATCACTCTGTCAGAAAATATTTTTCCATTCACGTAATGCGGTGAAGACTTCAACCGGGCTGGTGAGCGTTCTTTCAGTGAATTGCTCCGCATGGTGGATAATTTCAGGCTGCTGGCAACGCAGAAATGGATTGCAGGCTTTTTCAGTCGCCATGTCAGTGGGCAGTGTCGGTAAACATAATTGCCGCATTTCGTTCGCCCGCTGTTCCAGTTGTCGCAAATCATCGTTACCGGGTTCCACCGTCCTGGCGAAACTGATGTTTCCAAGTGTATATTCATGCGTACAATAAACCAATGTATTATCCGGTAAGGAAACCAGTTTCTGCAGCGAATCATACATCTGTTGCGGCGCGCCTTCAAAAATGCGACCACAACCACAGGAGAATAACGTATCGCCGCAAAACAGCCTGTTTTCCGGTTGAGCGGCAATAAAATATGCGATATGCCCGTGTGTATGGCCGGGTATTTCGATGACATCAAGCGTTAATGCCAGAGACGCCAGTTGAATACGGTCTCCTTCCCGTACAGGATGAGTAACCGTGGGTATTTTTTCTTGCAGCGGGCCATAGACAGGCAGCTCATAGCGTTCAAGCAATCGCTGGTTACCGCCGGTGTGGTCGCCGTGGTGGTGTGTTATTAAAATAGCAATGGGTTGTAATTGGTGTAACTCCAGGTAGTCTATGACGGGTGCTGCATCCCCCGGATCGACGATTACAACATGCACAGTATCATGGATAATCCAGATATAATTGTCTCTGAAGGCGGGTACGGGATAAATTTTCAGGTTATTCATGTCGAATTAATTTATAACTGGGCGGAGTGAATGATTATTTGACGTTACAGATGTTATTTTAATTCGATTACGCTTACTGAGAATCTCAAAAAAGGTGCCATATGCCGCCGTGTCGATGTAACTTGATTATATTGCGAATCTCCTCAGGAACTTGCTGCAAATATCGCAAATCTCATTATTTGATTCATTAAAATCAAATGATTTGACCATCATAAACTGCTTCTTTCTTAATTGACCGGTATGGCTGAACAGACAGTATATAACACACAGGCAGCACTGACAGATCCATGCTGGTTCGCTACATCACTGGGGCAGTATGTTATCCGTAATGAATTTAAATATTTTGACCAGACAGTGGCCAATATTTTTGGTTATAACGCAATGCAACTGGGTCTGCCGCGCTATGATCTTCTGCGGGCGAACCGCATGCCGCTCAGATTCACGGCCGGTTATGAGCATGCTGCGGCGCTGCGTACGCTGGCGGATCATTTGCCTATTGCCAGCGACAGTATCGATCTTGTCATCATGCCACATGTGCTTGAATTTAACGACAATCCACATCAAATTCTGCGGGAAGTTTACCGTGTTCTCATTCCTGAGGGACATGTCGTCATATCCGGGTTTAATCCTGTCAGCCTGTGGGGTCTGCAACGGTATTTCGCGTCAAGCCGCAACGAATTTCCCTGGAATGGGCATTTTATTGCTTTGCCACGTTTGAAAGACTGGCTGAAATTATTCAATTTTGAAATGAGAGGCGGCAAACTATGCTGTTATACCCCCCCTTTCACTAAGGAAAGCTGGCGTAAGCGTTTTAAATTTATGGAAGATGCCGGTGATCGCTGGTGGCCTATTTCCGGCGGCATTTATTTTTTACATGCGGTAAAACATAAACATTGCATGCGTCTTATAAAACCAAGCTGGAAAACCAGCCTGACCGGAAAAAGAAAAATAGCGGCGGCCACACAGCGCACCAAACAATGACACCCAGAACGTGATGGTGGTTTTCTCCAAAATGATTGAAGAAAAGGTAGGCAAAATCGTCGAGATATATACAGATGGTGCGTGCAAGGGTAATCCCGGCATAGGTGGATGGGGAGCATTGCTTCAATACGATGGGCATGAACAGGAAATTTGCGGTGGCGAATTACACACGACCAATAATCGCATGGAACTGCTCGCCGTTATTCGTGCTTTGGAAATGTTGAAACGCTATTGCAATGTACAACTGTACACGGATTCCCAGTATGTTCATAAAGGTATTAGTCAGTGGATACAATCCTGGAAAGCGCGTAACTGGAAAACAGCCGATAAAAAACCAGTCAAGAATGTGGATTTATGGCAGGTGCTGGATCAATTAGCTCAACAACACGATATCGAATGGATCTGGGTGCGTGGACACACCGGGCACGAAGGGAATGAACGAGCTGATACACTGGCAAACCGCGGTGTTGAAGCAATCATCGCGGAAAATTCGAACAAGCCATTGAAAGAAGGGTGAGTCTATAAACATGCGACAAATCGTACTGGATACAGAAACCACGGGGCTGGAACACAGATTGGGACACCGCATCGTCGAAATCGCTGCGGTTGAAATCTGCGACAGACAGTTAACGGGAAATCATTTTCACCAATACTTGAATCCTGATCGAGATAGCGATTCTGGCGCTTTGCAGATTCATGGGCTGACACGCGAATTTCTTGAGGATAAACCCAGGTTCAGAGAAATTTGTAAGGCATTTCTTGATTTCATAAGCGATGCAGAATTAATCATCCACAATGCGTCGTTTGATGTCGGATTTCTGAATCATGAACTGGGGCTGGCAAAACAGCAGGCGCTGAATACATATTGCGCAGGAGTTACCGACACGCTCAAGCTGGCTAAGGAGCTTCACCCTGGAAAACGTAATAATCTGGATGCGCTGTGTGATCGTTATAAGGTCGACAACTCCAGACGGACACTGCATGGCGCGTTATTGGATGCGGAGCTTCTGGCTGAGGTTTATCTTGCGATGACTCGCGGGCAGGAATCATTGTTAATCGATCTTGATCCGCAGAGCCCGGTAGCTCATGTGGCTACCTGTGATGTCGGCAGCTTGAGTCTGCGCGTTTTATCGGCATCCACCACAGAAATGGAACAGCATGATGCACTTCTGGCAAATATCGACAAAGAAAGTAATCATCATTGCATATGGAGAAAATTGCAATCGATCGATCATTAGTCAGACTGTTCAGTCTCCCGCACTTTGTGCGCTGGTTCTTAAACTAAAACACGGTAAATTGGATACAAGCGCGATGTCGATATGAATGCTTCGGTGCTGAATCGCACTTTCGTATCGTTAACAATTTTTGTCGCGTTGATTGTGATTATGGGTTTGATGCGGATAGGGTGCTTAAGACAATAACCTTCGCTCGCAGATGGAGCGAAGGCAATATAAACTATTAGCACAGACCTTCAATTTATAAATGAAGGATAAGTTAAGGGGATGCCTGG
>CAYXFV010000117.1:0-3324 GCA_964464365.1 uncultured Nitrosomonas sp.
CACCTCTATCAAACCGGGTAATCCCACCCTTTGGCAAGAACTACTGTCAGATCAAGTTTGAACTACTACAAGGCCAAAGGCTCAGGCTTGATCTTGCAATGCCTGATCATATCCACCGGGACAGCCCGGTCAATCAGCCGTCTGCCAAGCCGGCAGAAAAAACACGGCTTCTGACCGATGCGGATTTTCGAGAGCAGGAGAAAATGAATATGATCGCCGTTCTCAAAAGTACCAACTGGCGTATTTCAGGGACGGACGGCGCCGCAGAACTGCTGGGCGTCAAGCCATCCACGCTGGCTTACAGAATGAAGGTATATCGTATCAACAAATCCGATTATCGGTGAGCGCTGTTGATAGACAACTGAGACAAAACGAGGCGCAAGCAGGCATATACCTGATATGCAAGGTACCATTTTTTGCGAATAACAAAGCCGTCAAAGATGAGCATGCATAATCCATTATTGGAAGCTAATAACGGCTATCTTTATTTCGATCCACATCTATTGCCGTTATCAAACGGCCACGATTTCCCCAGGTATTGCGTATGTACGACACTACGAGTGCTACTTCCTCGTTGCGCAGAATCTGCTGGAATGGCGGCATTCCATAGGGTCTGGGATTCTCTGCTGTTGTCGGTGGATAGCCGCCATTCAGAATGCTGCGTATGGCATTTGATGGCGGATTCATCATGACGCTGCGATTACCTGCCAGCGCAGGATAAATACCCGGCGCACCTTTGCCGTCAGCGCCATGGCAAGCTTTGCAATGCTTGTCATACAGCTGCCCGCCCAGGTTCAGGTGTTTCAGCAAACTGCCCGTCATCACTGAGAAAGTGACACCAGACACAGGCACAGTATCGCCTTCATTTTCTGACAGTGATTTCAGATAAACCGCCATCGCGTCAGCATCCTCCTGCGACAAATACTGCAGGCTTTGCCTCACGACAGTCGCCATCGGGCCGGAAGTCACCGCTCGTTCGGTCACACCGGTCTTCAGCAATGTCACAATTTCTTCGATGGTCCAGTCACCGCTGCCTGCTTCCATCCGTGAAGACAGAGAAGGTGCATACCACCCCATACCCATGATCTGCCCGCCAGTCAGCGCATCATCTTTGCTGGCACCCAATACATTACGCGTGGTATGGCAGGCATTGCAATGACCAAGTCCCTGTACCAGATAAGCACCGCGATTCCATGCGTCACTCCGGGATTGCTCCGGCTGAAACACGCCCGCTTTGAAATACAGTGCGCGCCAGATGGCCAGCAACGGTCTGAAATTATAGGGAAAGAAAATATCGTTGGGTGGATTCGATTGCGAAATCGGTGGTAGTGATTGCAGGTAGACAAAAATCGCATCGGCGTCTTGCCGCGTCACTTTGGTATATTCGGTATAGGGAAAAGCAGGGTAAAGAAGCCGTCCGTCACGTGATTTACCCTCATGCAGTGCTTGCCAGAAATCCTCTTCACGCCACAGGCCGATTCCTGTTTCTTTGTCGGGGGTAATATTGGGCGTCACGAAAATGCCGAATGAGGTAGACAATCGGTGTCCGCCTGCAAAGGGCTGACCACCTTTAGCCGTATGGCATCCCATGCAGCTGCCAACGCGCGCCAGGTAAGCGCCGCGCGCGAGTTGTTGTGCATCCCCAAGGCGTTCGGAATCATCAGCGATTGCATCGACAACCGGTATTAGCGAAGCAAACGCCAGCACTGCCATATATTTCCAAAACGATATGTTGAATATACAGTGATTGACACTGAATAGCGGATAGCTCATCGGATACCTCCGTTTGCCGGGATCATTTGACCGCAGCGATGCGCCAATTCGGGCAAGAGCGCACTGAAGGGCCTGGATTCTCCTGTAACGGGCCGGCTTGCCAGCCATTTTGTAATCGCATCGGCTTCATCGTCGTTCAGCTGTTTGGCGATTTCGGACATACAATCCGGCGTCTGGCTTCGCATGATGCTGCCATTGCGCCAGCCACTGAGCTGTGCCGCAATATACGCACGGGACAATCCGAGCAAAGCCGGAATCGCAGGCTCTATCCCCATCAGTACATCACCATGACATGCGCTGCAAGGTGGAATATCCTTGTCCGGATTTCCCGAATAGATCAAACGCTCTGCCAGTTTGATTTCCTCAGGTTGCATGTGGATCTGTTCAGGTGCCGGATAGGGCAACTGCAGTGAAGAAAAATACCGGGCAATTTCCAGCAGATATTCATCCGACATATTTTCCAGCAGAATCACCATAGGCTGATAATAGCGCCGGCCATCCCTGAAATTGCGTAACTGATTGAAAAGATACCCTTGCGGTTTGCCCGCGATGCGCGGGTAATAGGCATCCCGCCCTGCTTTATCCTCAGCGCTATGGCAAATGGTGCATGCTCGAACGCGCTCAGCCATGGTATCCGGTACAGTAACGGTCGTGCCGCCATAGACATTTGTCAGCCCTGTGATACAGAAAAATATCGTTAGAATCAAACGCAGCATCTGAGATCCTTTGGTTAAGTTGTCAAAAACGAATGTTGCATTGGACATTTTATAAATGTTATTGCCAGAATTGCTCACAAGATTCTTTAGCATTAATCATGCCAAAAAGTAAGGTTATGATTTATTGTTATCTTTTGTTTATGCGCTAAAACAGAATATTGATAATCGCAATATTCTGCGGTATGACTCACAAAAAATTGTGAGTTTCGATACTTTTAAAGCAGTGTGTCAGGATTCACCTGTATCGGTGGTGCTGATGGATAACACACTGATTCGCCGTGAGCTCAATACCGTCTGGCGTAAATATCCGAGGTTTGAATGCAACAGATGCCGTATTCCTGATTATTTTGAAAAGTTTCCAGTTTAGGGTTAGAAATACTGTTCATTGCCAATTGCCCATAAGAATAAACGGCGCCCAGAAATAAGGATGCGCGAACGGCGATTCCGGGGCTTCATCCGCAGGAAGCGATATCCCTCTGACATGCGCCTTGCGGCTTGTTTCATCCGGAATGACATTGCCCTGGATGAATAACAATTGTGCATGGCGCATGGCTTCGGCTTTTGAAATATTGTTTTCTTCTCTTAAGGCGTAAAACTGTTCCATGAATATTGCCGTGCTCTGGTCGGCCACGGGCCATAATGTCGCGAGTACTGCATGCGCCCCTTTTCTTTGTATAAGTGTACCCAGTCCTTCCAGCTCTTTACCGTCGTTGTGCAGTTCATCCAGATCGCCTAACGCTGTTTCACATGCCGACAGCGTAACGAGGTTTTTGTCGGCCATTTGATAATCGCCTTGCAATAAATCCTGCAGACTGATGCGTGCGCCTTCACCGGC
>CAYXFV010000118.1:0-3237 GCA_964464365.1 uncultured Nitrosomonas sp.
GATGTGGCTGGCGAATCCAGGTCGCACCTATGGGCAAGCAGCTTGAGATAACTAGCGGCTATGAAAAATCAGGGTTATTCAGGGGCGACTAATTACGATGACATTAACTTTTTCCCGTAAAGCAGCCCGTTGATATTGGCTTTAATCAGCTGTGCCGTTTTCTCTAGGGCTTCGCGCTCAACCTGATTCAGTTTGGGATGCAAGTGGCGAATGATGCCATTGCGCCCGAGCACTACCGGAATACTGAAACAATTATCTTTAATGCCTTGCCATTCTCTGAAGCAGGTGCTGAGCGGCATGGTGCGATGGTCATCGTACACAATCGTTTTCAAAACTTCACAGGCCGCCGTTGCAATTGCAAAATTGGTATAACCCTTTAAATTGTGGACATCAAAGCCTGCCTGGGTTACTTCCTGAAAAATTCGCCGGTGTTCCGGATTGTCTGCGATACGCTCGCTGCCGGCAAATGCATTGCTGAAAACCGGAAACTGGTTTGGCCCGTGTTCCCCAAGTATGTACGTGCGTAAATCATCCGGATGTATTTTTTCCTCGGCAGAAAGCAATGCCCGGAAACGGGCGGAGTCGACCAATGTGCCGATTCCTATGATTCTGGATGGCGGCAGTCCGGCCAACTGGGTTGTCAGATAAGTCAATACATCGACAGGATTGGAAATGATCACCAGAATGGCGTCCGGATTATTATGTATCAGCACCGGGATCATTTGTTTGAAAATTTTGACATTTGCTTTACCCAACTGCATCCGGCTGGTCATTTTTTCCCGTCTCCTGGCCGAAACGGTAATCACCAGGATATCGCTATGTTTGACATCCTCGATCACGCTGCTCTCTATCGTCATGGGCCGCTCGCAAAACGACAACGTGTGCTGCAAATCCAGGGCATCGCCCTGTGCCCGCGTCAAGGTACGGCTAGCCAGAACCAGATGTTTGCATAAACCTTTCAATACAACGGCATAAGCCAGAGCCGAACCGACGTGACCAGCACCGATAATGGAAATTTTCATAATCCATAGACCTCACATAGAGTCGCTGATGTGTTTTTGGCCATTGCCACCATATCTCAGTATCTCTCATTCTTACCGGCAGATGAACCAATCAGGAGACTTTTACAAAGGACTCACCCGAGACCACGCGGCATACCCGCAAAAGTAACACCTTCAGCCTGATGCAAACTATATCGGTCATTACGCCGGAACGGCTTATTCCAATGTTATTGACTATCGCGGTTACGGCGGTAATATCGCTTTGAAACCAACGCTAAAACCATAATCGCCAATGTCATGGCTATGCAGGAAAAAACATAAATGCATCTAACGCGGTCAAGGCATCTCGCTAACGTAACCGCTGTTTTTGATGCATTATTTACGAGTGGCTAAAGGAAAAAACAGGGCGGGCACTGATTTCAAATGAAATTTATTCGCTCCTCGGTTTGAGGTATTTTTTTGTGATGCAGATCCGGTTTCAAATTGAGCGGTCGGCTCCGTCGAAACATAAGGTTGTGTGAATAACGGATCATGTTTAGGTGTGATTTGAGCATTTTCTCGGATAGAACGTTCTCCGTTAAAGAAAATGACCTCTGCACTAGGAGCGGTTGTCGCAAGATTTTTGTTTTCCTTTTCCTTTGGCAGAATCCGCTTCTTATCTGATTCGTTCGGTATCTTTGCAGCTTGAGAAGTATTTTGTGATATTGCCCCTGCCCTAACATCATTATCCGAAATCTGTTTGATCTTTATCTTTTTTTGAATCAGCTTCTCAATATTTTTCAAACTCTTCTGTTCTTCCGGGCTCACTAAGGATATCGCGTCTCCTTTAATTCCAGCTCGGCCAGTACGGCCAATGCGATGAACATAGTCTTCCGGGTTATTGGGTAATTCAAAATTAACGACACAGGATAATTCAGCAATATCAAGACCTCTTGCAGCGACATCAGTGGCCACAAGCGCTTTAATAGCGCCCTGTTTGAAAGCATCCAGAGCATGACATCTTTGCTGTTGATTTTTATTCCCGTGTATCGCAGTGGCAGTAATGCCTTTCTCGATTAATTGTTTTGCTATTCGATCGGAGCCCGATTTTGTTTTCGTAAAAATTAATACCTGCTCTAATTTCTGCTGTTTGATCAAATCAATTAATACTTTTATTTTTCTTGTGGAATCAACCGCATATACTGAATGTGTGATTAAATCGCTCACCGCATTTTGTTTTGCAACCTCGATTAAAACCGGATTCTTCAGGAATTGATTCGCCAGTTTTTTTATTTCATCTGAGAAAGTCGCCGAAAACATAAGATTTTGCCGATTGTTCGGCAATAAATTGAGTATTTTTGCGATATCCGGCAAAAAACCCATATCCAGCATACGATCAGCCTCATCCAATACAAAAATTTCAACACTGGATAAGTTCAAATTCTTTTGCTGAATATGATCCAACAATCGCCCCGGCGTAGCGACCAGTATCTCAATACCGCTGCGCAGAATATCAATCTGAGATTCAATATTGACGCCGCCAAATACAAGAGATGATTTTAACGTCGTATATTTACTATAATTTTTGACATTTTCATACACTTGTATCGCTAATTCCCGTGTAGGAACAAGGATAAGTGCCCGCAAAGGATGTTTCGCCGGCGACATACTGCTATTTGCATATATCTCCAGACGGCGAAGTAATGGAAGCGTAAAGCCGGCTGTTTTTCCAGTACCGGTTTGAGCAGCGCCCATGACATCTTTACCTTCGAGAATAACCGGAATAGCTTTACTTTGTATGGGTGTAGGATGTTTATATCCTGAATCAGAAATCGCTTTTAAAAGCTCAGCGGATAATCCGAGCTGTTCGAATAACATCTATAGAACTCCTGGACATTCCCTGTAGAAGGTAAAATGATTCAACATAAATATTCTCAAAAAAACCCGCTTTGTGCGGGTTATTATTTTCTGACATGTAACAAAAAATGTCACTGCCGTTTACCTATTGCTGCGTTCAACCGGCTACGATAACAAAGATGATAGTTATACGATTGAACGCCATTTCTTTACTATTTATCGCGTGATCCAGATTTAATCTGGATCACGCTTCTCAACTACAAGAAAATGAGCTTTTAACGCAAAAACTTAACCCGCTTAACGTCCAATATACGCAGGACAGCGTTTTAATCATCATCGTCGTCGTCATCTTCATCTTCATCGTCTTCGTCATCATCATCCGGCTTCAGTACCATCTTGC
>CAYXFV010000119.1:0-2721 GCA_964464365.1 uncultured Nitrosomonas sp.
ACACGTAGGCCAGGTAGAAACTTTTGAATTGACGAAAGCGCAACTGATGGAATAAAACGGTCAATGTCATCAATTCCGACAAGCTCAACTCACTGCGGCGCTTGCGCTTTTTTGCCCCCGTTTCCAGAAGGCGGTGCTCTAAAGTGGCTCGAACAGGTGGCAAAAATCATCCATAAGGCAAAAAAGCTCGGTTAAACTATCCATGGGCGTCTCCTGGGGCGATTGATTGATGCTTGGAAACATAATCTTACGCAATAAGGCAGACGTCCACCTCCTCTTTTCTTATCCCGAACTCAGGTTATATCTACGAAGCAAATCAAGGCACTCGTTACAGATGATGAGCCCAGGGAACTTCAGGTCGAACTCATCGCGCAACCTGATAAAGGTGATTTAATCCAGGGACAGGGGGACTTCGCAAGATCAGGATGGCTGCAAATGGTCTGGGAAAAAGTGGCGGCGTCCGAGTGATATACTTTCTGGCCACCGCGGAGATTATTTATCTGGTACTTGCTTACCCCAAGAATGTGAAAGACGATTTAACCAGTGCCGAAAAGGCTGAACTGAAAAAATTGACCAAATTACTCAAAGATGAAGTTAGAACATGAGCGTTTTTAATGAATTAAAAGCCTCTCTTCAGGAGACTGTCGATATTAAACAGGGTGCGAAATCACCGTCGCGTGTGACTCGCTTTGAAGTTGCCGATGTGAAAGTGCTGCGCTTGCGACTGAATGTTTCTCAGCAAGAACTCGCCGCGGCACTGGGTACCAGTGTCGACACGATCAAAAGCTGGGAAAACAAGCGACGTAACCCGACCGGTTTAGCGGCAAAAGTGCTCGCAACGATTCAAGACAACCCTGAATACTTCTACGAACTGGCGTCTCACTGAACGCTGATTTCGCCATTATTTTTCTCCGTGCCTGCCTGCTATGACAATGGCGTGGTCAGGTTTCAGTCGGTTTTGTTATCGCGGGCCTGCCGGTCACGATACGCCGAGGGTATTTCCTGTTTGGATTTGCGGGGCGGTGTATGGGCCAGGCAATCCAGCAGAATAAACAAGGCAAACAGGAAGCCCGTGCTCCAGGCCGCCGCCGCGATGGCCAGCAGCATTTCCCGGTGTACACTGAAATCCGCGCCGATACGTGTGATTGCGGCAAGGGTCATGATGCTGGTCATGGCGGCGATCTGCGGTATGCACGAAGGATATTGTTTCACATGCAGCAGGGTCACGCGCACGACGACATTGGTGGCGAGTGTCCCTAACGCACCGACTGTGATCGCGTGAATCGCCGTACTGAAATAATCGCCCCCGTTCAGTTTTGCGATACCCAGCATTACGAGCCCCAGCGCCAGCCAGCCGTAGCCCAGCCCGAGGCAGATCAGATCGGGCCGTGCCAGACAATGCCACAACTGCCAGCGGATCAGGCGAATACCCGCCAGCATGCCACTCACGATCAGCAAAGCCCCTGAGACTGAAGCCGCGATGGGGGCGAGCACGAAAGCGGCGGTGACCGTCACAATCAACCCGGCTTCGATATGCGGCTGAACCCTTGCCTCCAATTCCATGCCCTGGCGGTAAAACTCGCCGGCCGCTGCGGGCGCCAGCATGCGGCCACCCATGAAAAGCATCAGCAGGGCGAATAATTGCACACTTTCAGTCAGTAAATAACGCTGTAATCCGTGCTGATCAAGCTGACCGGTTAAGGCGGTAACAATAGTCATCGCACAGATCAGGCCGAGCAAGGGTGTCAGCATCCGGTTACGCCATTTTTTCGCGACCCACAGACGAGGCAGTAAATGCCAGGCGAGCAGCGCGACGAACACGGCATTACTGATCACAGTCAGCCAGCCGGCCAGGGCGGTCAAACCGATTATCCGCGCCAGCAACCAGAAAAATAGAAATAAAACCAGCCGCCGTCTGAGCATCGGCCCCAGCAGATAACCGGCAATCAAGGCCAGGGCGAAGCCAAATAGCATTTCGAAAGCGTGGCCGGTTGGGGCGGCCAGCGCCACCGGCCCGTAACCATGCCTTGCCAGCATGGCCAGTGGCACCATCAATACGGCATATAGGCATGCCGCCGTAAAAAACCATGGGTGGGCATGGGCCTTGGTGTCTTCCATAAGCCATTGTGAAAATGCATTTTTCGATGGTGTTGTATTTTTATTCAAAGCGTTATGCTCGCTGAAAGTGGTCATGCCCGTTGAAATCACCGGCCGCAGTCAGTAATCGATTGCGCAAGACTGCTTATTAATAGGTATGAGATTTTAGTTTAATTTGCAGCCTGTTTGCTGAATGAACCGGCCCGGATTTTCCGAGCTTGTCGGATTCCTGATGTGCCCGGGGTCATGAAATGATATCGAAAGGAAAACGGCATGACTGAACTGAATCAATGCAGGTTTCCAGGAATTCCAAGGTACCCGGGTTGTTTCCGGATGAACCGATTGGCTAATTACCGGTTCAAGTTACGCACAAAGATGTTGTATCGATTCCGGGCGAATCCGGTCCAACCGAGCAGCTTAAGAAGCAGTTGGTCGAACGGCTGTCGGGTCAATGCGCATAATGTGCAATTGGAAAGTCGGATGCTCGGCGCGTTATCGGCACTGAGCATCGGCCTGCTGGTGCTTTCCGGGCTGTAATTCCGGATGACCGTGCTGACAGTAAGGGTGCATAATTCTAATTTGCATTAGAAGTGGCGTTAATAATCCAATCCCAACCAGTGATGC
>CAYXFV010000120.1:0-2606 GCA_964464365.1 uncultured Nitrosomonas sp.
ATCCAATGAGTATGCCATCCTCACATTATAATCAGAATTATCTGGTTGTGCTATATATTGCGGCGTGGAAGCTGTACTTCTGGGGGCAATCACATTGACGCTGGTTTTGGCTTGGATTGCTTCTTCAAGCTGCTGACGCTTGAGCAGTCGGATATGTTCGAGTTCGGCATCGCGTGAAGCATTGGAATGATCCAGTGGTGGCGGCACAGGTGGTAAATCCAGATCGGCTGGCCGCTCGATGATGATTGCCTCGCGCCAGTCTTGGATAAACCGGTCATCCGGTATATCTGACGTTTCTGGCTGCACTTTGGGTTCGATCATGCCGCCGATATAATCCTTGGCAATCAGGTTAGCAAAGTTACTGCTCGACTGGGCATCATGATTACTGTCGAAATCATAGGCAGTGTTACGGTCGGTTGCGCGGTTCATCGCTACTATGCCCATGAGCAACATAAAAATCAGCATAATGGCGCCAAAGATGTAGAGTGGCAGATTGTTGACGCGGCGCACACCGACACTTCTGGAAACCACATCGGGCGACGATTCGGGTGACAACAGTTTGGAGTGACTTGTCATGATAGTGATTCCCTCGTTTCCTTTTGCATGTTCCTGCTTCAGCTTATTCCTTGCGTACCCACAATCCCGCCGGTTGAGTCTGTCCGGACTGGGTAATAAATGCGCGTGTCAGTTGCTGATCTTCAATCAGGATGCTGACATGATATAAATCATTCAATTGGTCGATGATGTAACCCAGTGCCAGGCCGTTATTCCGGGCAGCTTCCTCTTTTGTTGATGAATAACTGGTATTCTCTGCGTCTTCAGGTGAATGAACTGCGGTAAAAATAGAATTTGCCGGGCTGGTGTTTTCCAGAACGGCAAACCCACCACTCCTCAGGTTATCGATCAGCGCCTGACCAAACGCATCGTTGGCGTTATGGCGTAAATTAAACTGTGTCGATGCTGCCGGATAAAGCCGTGCGATCTGGTCGGCTACATCATTAGCCATCACTTTGCTGTATTGATCGAACGCCGGTGACGGATTTCGGATGAAACTTCCATAGGGTTGTGTCATAGCACAACCACTCAGTAAAAGCAGACTGGAAATACAAACCAAAACTGCTTTGAGAATTGAGGTGTTTTCAGCGGCTCTTGCGGTTTTTGCAGCTTTAATTGCTTTAACAGCCTGTAATCTGAATGCCTGAAGGCTCAGGAAACGGTATCGTGGCGACATAATCAATTCCCCCGAGTAATCGTAATGCGGTTCTGATTGTTGCCGACACCGGCGACCAGAATCGCCTTGTCAAACACCGCATCGACGATGTAGCGATCCCCCTGCAGTCGGTAATTGACCATAACGGTATCGCCTTTTTTGAACAAGCCGCCTTCCTTATTCAGCAGCAATAACGTCGGCGCTTCAGTCTGCGTCATGACTTTGGGCATCTGGATGATGGTTTTTTGACCGTCGTTATACACGCGTACCGGTTTCCAGAGCGCATTGCCGGAGACCGAATACGCAAAATCGAGATTGCCGAGATATTCACCGGTTTCCGGTATCATGCGTGATTGTCGGATTTCCAGCGCACGATTCTCCTGCACCTTGATCGCATCCCATTTGGCGAGCGCATCTTCGGGATAGATAAACCCGGCCCTGGGCATGAATTCGCGCCGATGAGAACGCAGCTGTATGTGGTAGGTTCTGCGGTTGGTGGTGACCACAAGCGATGTTTCCAATCCCACATCCATCGGCTTGACGATCAGATGTTGCACTTCATTGGCACCTTGCCCGGTAATCGCCGGTTCGATGAGCCACCTTGCCTGATCGCCGAGATGAATCGAATTGACCTGTTCACCCGGCTGTAATTCAATATCGCAGACCTGCAATACCGCACAGACAATGCTGGGTTGTTGCGCACCGAACAGGAAACGGATCGAGCCGTCAGAGCCAGCGACCGGTTTGATGCCCTGCACACTGTTCGCCTGCCATTTCTTTGCCATCGCGATGGCTTCGCGTTCCTGTACTGTCAATTGCGGATTTTGGCCGCTGAAATAAGCTTCGGTCAGATTATTGGCAGAAACAGGCGCCATCCATCCAATGAATGAAATTAACATTGTTAAAATAATCATATCTTTCATGATGGAACCTCATTACGATTGCCGTGACCAGGAGAAGTCCTGGATGTAGATACCGAGCGGATTGTTGCGGATCTGTTCTTCGGTGGTGCTTTGCGTTGGTGGGCGGTGATAGACTCTTAAAAGTGCCCGCATCTTGAATGGCACTTCCAGCGGATGACCCTGCCGGTCATAGACCTTTTCCAGCCAGTCGACCTGCCAGGTCTCAGGCGATTGCGGAATGACGGAAATGATTTCCACACTCACGGTTTGCGTTTCCGCGCGTTTGAACGGGCTGCTCGTATCCGTTGCGTTAAACCATTCATTCGCTTTGGCCGTTGCCGGATCGTTGGTTCTGAGCATGGCATACGCCCTGAAGATGGCTTTGCGCTGCAAGGCAATATCCGGCGTGACCATCCTGATGTCGTTGATGAAGGCTGCGAGCGAGGCATGCACCACACGCTGATCGGCCACCGCAGCGACATCGGCGCGTGATA
>CAYXFV010000121.1:0-2557 GCA_964464365.1 uncultured Nitrosomonas sp.
TCTATCCTTTAAAAAATCAATGATAGACAATTACATAGTTTATGGGACAGTCTCGCGGCCCCCCCCCCAATGCAAACTTTAATTGACGCAAAGGGGGTATGGGACGATAAAATTACTACATTGAATAACTGAATTTGATCTAACAGGCACATCGTCAAATCGGGTGACTGTCAGATCAAGTCTGAACTACTACGCTTAAAGATATTGATCGATGGTCACCAGCCACTTACTCTGCTGTTAACAACTTTCTTGCTTATTGGCTTGGGATAACTTCTTTCCAGTGAAACTAGCTTATTATCCACTACTTCTTGTCCCGGCCAGCCTGATTTCGTGGATGTGCTTCCAGTAACGGATTGTTCTTGTCCTATTTTAAAAATCGATATTGCACCAAGTAAATCCTTTGCCTGAACCTCTAATGATTCAGCAGAGGCAGCGGCTTCTTCCACCAGCGCCGCATTTTGCTGAGTAACATTATCCAACTGTATAACGGCCTGATTAACTTGATCTATTCCTGAATTTTGTTCCCGGGAAGCAGATGATATTTCTGACATAATCTCCGCCACTTTTCGAATGGAAGTTACAATTTCATCCATTATCCGTCCTGTTTCATTGACTAAATTGGCACCCGCCTGAACTTTAATGGTGGAATCATCAATCAAGGATTTTATTTCCTTTGCTGCTGTTGCACTTTTTTGCGCAAGATTCCTGACCTCATTTGCAACGACAGCAAAACCTTTGCCTTGCTCGCCTGCGCGCGCAGCTTCTACCGCTGCATTCAGAGCAAGTATGTTAGTTTGAAACGCAATGCTATCTATGACGCCAATAATGCTGCCTATTTTCTGTGAACTTTCGTTAATTGAAGACATTGTGGTCTTGACGCCTCCCATCATTTGTCCACCCTTTGATGCTATTTCAGTCGCCTCGGAGGATAATCGACTCGCTTGTACGGAATTTTCCGTATTCTGAGAGACTGTAGATGTCAGTTCTTCCATACTTGATGCAGTTTCTTCAAGAGATGCCGCCTGTTCTTCAGTACGCCGTGACAAATCCAGATTACCGTCCGCAATTTCACTTGACGCACGAAATACAACTGACGCGCTGCTTTGCACATCCGATACGGTAGTTCTGAGGTTGATAGCCAGTTGCCCAAGTGCTTTGATCAATTGACCAAAATCACCTATATATCGATTACTGGTTTTGATACACAAATCGCCGGAAGCAAGTGAATTAGCCATTTCAACTGAATCATGCAGCGGTTTAAGCGTTTCATTCTTGATCAGATACCATGCAGTACACAACGAAACAATACCAGCCGCTGAAAACAAAGCTATGAGGTTACCGGACCAGAATGCCGATTCCGGATGCTGCAAAACCGACCAACATGCAAAGATTACACTCGATAACACGATTCCGGGTATTGACAGGTAAAGCGCAATACGCTTCCCAAAAGTCATCTGAAAGACAGTGCCAATCCTTCCCAAGAAATCAGTACGAACTACACTCCCATCTTCGATCTTAAGATTTTTTGCTTTTCCTTCCAGAAATTGCCGATAAATCGGCTCAACATTTTCAATTAACTGGCGTGAAGGCTTGGTTCTTACAGACAGGTAACCGGTAGTCATGCCATTTTGCCGTATTGGGGTGGCATTCGCTACAACCCAATAAAAATCACCGTTTTTGCGGCGATTTTTAACTAAACCCGTCCAGGGTTTTCCGGATTGCAGTGTTTTCCATAAATCTTCAAAACCTTCCGGTGGCATATCAGGGTGGCGAACAATATTGTGGGCTTTTCCGATCAATTCTTCACGCTCAAACCCACTTACTTCAATAAATGTCTGGTTAACATAGGTTATTCTGCCTTTTGTATCTGTAACGGACAATATCAAGTCACCATCATTAATTGGATATTCATTATTTGTAACAGGAAGATTTACGCGCATTTTCAGTCACCATTTAAATTAAGAAATGGTTTTAACGGTAAATAAAATCAAATCTTGTTTGATATAAATCAAACAATGCTAAGTTTTATTGACACTTTGAAATAATCACTGAAAATCTCCGTCTATTTGAGTGGAATGGACAGATAAGCAATAAGGAATTTTATACCCACTACGCGTACATCTACCTGCACCGCCGGAGCGGTATACGATTCGCGGAGAAAGCGCTTGGGGCCGGTCAGAAGATACTTTTACCCGTAAATTCATATTTATTACGGATCGCTGGATAGCTTGCGGGATTTTATACCGATCAATGGGCATGTCAGTGATATCGGGCAAGCCGAAAATTCAATGGCTTTGACACCAGAAGCAGCAACTGTGCTGCTGGATGACAAAGGTTATGATAGCGGTGTTTTGTTCATTCCGATAAGTGTATTGAAAGTGTCATTCCATCACGCAGCAATCGAAATAATCCAGGCAGTTGTATCAGGAAATTGCCAGACTTATGCAAGAAAAAACCAGCCAGGGCATGTTGATATGCACAAAGCTGGTTAAAGGAGAGTAATAATTCCAATTATAGATAGAAACAGTAATACTATAGCTTTTATCTTTAGTAGAGA
>CAYXFV010000122.1:0-2491 GCA_964464365.1 uncultured Nitrosomonas sp.
TGACCAAGATCAATTGTTTAGCCGAAGATTGAGGGCTTATCCCGAACTCAGGTTAATTTAATGTAGTGAATCAAATTGTTCTAATGTGGAATCACGTTCAACAATAAAAAATATGAATTTCAAACACAATCCTGCCTGGGTAGCCGTTACAGTCACATTCTTCCTGATCATCATCGTTGTCTTTGTCAGCCAACAGGAACAAATGCGTTATCAGGAGGATCTGCGGGTAGAGGTCATCAATGAACTCAGTCAGATACGCGCGCGTCTCGAACTGGAAATCAATGCCAATCTCCATCTCACAGAAGGTGTGGTCAGTCTGGTGACGGCCTATCCGGATATTACAGCTGAAAAATTTTCGGAAGTGGGTGAGGTTCTGTTGCATGGGAAAACCATTGTACGGAATATCGGGCTGGCGCCGGACAATGTTCTGCAATACATTTATCCTGTGAAAGGTAATGAGATGGCGATAGGGCTTGTTTATAAGAATTATCCTGCGCAATGGTCTGTCGTCGAACGAGCTATCCGATTGCAGGAAACAGTGATATCCGGACCTTTGCAACTGGTGGAGGGAGATCTTGCCTTTATAAGCTTAACGCCAATCTGGGTGAAATCGGCGGAAGATGACGACAATAAACGGTACTGGGGTGTCGCCAGTCTCGTGATCAATGCGGAAACGCTCTATCAAAAAACCGGCATCATTCCGTCTGCACGCAATATCGAACTTGCGATCCGGGGTGTCGATGGAACGGGTGCGCAAGGGGCTGTTTTTTTTGGCGACCCGGCGTTGTTCAGTGAACATCCTATCCTGATGGAGACTACCTTGCCCAGCGGTTCCTGGCAGTTGGGCGCTGTTCCCAGACATGGATGGACACAGTTTTCTCCCTATTACAAATGGATATGGATTGCTGGCATCAGTTTTTCTATGATCGCCGGAATTCTGGTTTTTATCTGGATCAGTAATCAAATCCGTCAACGTAATGCATTGGCCGAGGCGAAACAGGTTGCTGAGCGTGCCAACCGCGCCAAGTCGGAGTTTCTGTCGCGTATGAGTCATGAGCTGCGTACGCCGCTGAACGCCATTCTTGGATTCAGTCATTTGCTTGAAATCAGCGGGGCGAAGCTTTTCGATCTCAAGCAGAAACAATATGTGGAGTATATACAGAGCAGTGGGCGGCATCTGCTGTCGCTGATTAATGAAGTGCTGGATCTGGCCAGGATCGATGCCGGGAGACTCGATCTGCGTATAGAAAAGATTTCACTCAGGGATGTCATTGATGAATGTCTGGCGCTTTCCCAGCCGCTTGCATTTGCGAATAATATCGCTTTGCTCAACGCATGCGCACAGAACGACAGTTACTATGCCAGCGCGGATTATCAGCGCTTGAAACAGGTGATGCTGAATCTGGTTTCCAACGCGACGAAATATAACCATACAGGCGGAAGCGTTGCCGTCTCGTGTGACAGAATCAATCCAGGCTGGATTCGTATTTCGGTAACCGATTCCGGGTTTGGCATACCCAGGGAAAAATGGAGCCAGCTTTTTCAGCCTTTTAATCGCCTTGGTATTGAGGATTCACAGATCCAGGGCACAGGAATCGGATTGACCATCACCAAAAGCCTGATAGAAATTATGGATGGCCGGATTGGTTTTGAGAGCAGTCCGGGTAAGGGTTCCGTTTTCTGGGTAGATCTGCCGGAAGCGGTGGAAAGCGAACGGCAATCCGGCAAAACCGGTGGGAACGAGGGGAACAGCGAGAGTAGTGGGAATGTTGAGAACAGCGTGGTCGAATCTGAAACGGGTTTCATGAATCTGCATGCAAAGATTCTTTATGTTGAAGATAATATGTTTAACCAGAGATTGATGCTACAGATCATGGCGCAATTTCCCGATATAACACTGATGATTGAATCTACTGCAGAGGACGGTCTGGAAACGGCAATGCGGGAAAATCCGCACGTTATTCTGATGGATATCAATTTACCTGGTATGAGCGGCATTGAAGCGTTCAAAAAAATCCACAGCATCGAAGCGCTTACTCATACGCCTGTGATCGCCGTAAGTACGGCGTCAATGGAAAGTGATATTGAAAAAGGCATGCGGGCTGGCTTCAATGCCTACATCACCAAGCCATTCGAACTGCGGAATTTGTTGAAGACGATTGAACAGGTGTTGCGCGCCACGTGATATTTTTCGGGCGAATACCGTTCATCAGGGACTGCTGATTGTCTAATTGCCTGATTGCCATCGACAATGTAACGCTTTACCGGATTGTGCGCAGTCTCTTCGCTGATATTGAGAATACCGGAGATACCGGAAGCGGCGGATCTTACCACTATTGTCAGTAGCAGGATTATTAATTGTTCTACGCAGTTTATCAACAGATTATTTAGCCGCCCCTGAATAACCCTGATTTTTCATGGCAGCTATTTCAGAGACTAGTTATCTCAAGCTGCTTGCCCATAGGTGCGACCTGGATTCGCCAGCCACATC
>CAYXFV010000123.1:0-2447 GCA_964464365.1 uncultured Nitrosomonas sp.
GCCGGTAAACAAACAGCGGCTTCTGCCGCATCAGGTAAGGATAAATCGTCTGCGCGTTGCCGCCGCGCAGCCACTTCGGTGCGGTATACGGTTCGGTATACAGTGGAATGGAATCGGATTTCATGTGGTCTTTAGGGTTGAAACTGCAGGGAGTTTAGCATTTTGTACTTGAAAGATGGATTGAAATCTCTCATAGGCATTGAGGAAATGCGGATGTATTCGCCAGACCGGCAAGCTACAGATTATCCAGCGGACTGACCACCGCCTTGCCGCCTTTACCATCACGCACTGCAATTTCCCGGCGTGTTAATTCCACATCCTTGATGCGTAATCTTACCGCTTCCATTAATCGCATGCTGGGCTCTATAACAAATTGATAATCAGGCCATAAGACAAAAACCGTTCCACTTCAATTGCACCCATTTCAGCCGGATGACGCTTGTCATGAAAAATAATATATTGCTTAATTCAAGCAATATAAGTTTTTTCCGTACTTAAACTGGAGTGCTTGTACCTTATCTTCTCACGGATTTGATCGAGCAATTCACGGATTTGATCGAGCAATTTTTTAGCTGGTGGCATTGTTGTATTTGCTTGTAACATTTTGACCAAGTCAGAAAGAACCTAATTGGGGTTTTACTGAACAGGAGCAAAAAGAAAATGAATCTGCTGGGAGTAAATGCCATGACCAACGGTCAGCATTTGATTCCTGATGGATTAGGTAGCGAAATGGAATTTATCAATTAAGCACCCCAAGTACTCTCGGAAAGAAATCGAAGATGTGACTTGGTCAGTATCTGTTATCAGAAGGGGGTATCTTGAACTCACGTAGTGAACTGTCGACTCATGATATTGTATTTGCCTTGATTCGTATCGTGGCGTCCATGCTTATATTTATCATTGGGTTGATATGGGTTGCTGTTGAATGGTGGCTTCACGGCATTATCAAGGCAATTGTAATTTTCATATTTGTTCGTATTGTTTGCTTCTTCGTGACGCCATGGTGGATTAAACCAGGAGAATTCAGCGAGTTTATAGAAGATGCTACGAATGAATTGAAACGGCGCATTGAGATCCAGAACGCAGCAACTCGACATCCCTTTTTGCGGCGGTTGGCATGGGATCCTTCTGTAGCAATATATTGGGTTGCTATCACTGGATTTTTTGCATACAGGGACGACTTCTCATTCTGGCTTACAGTTGGCGTTGCGATCAACGCTTTGTGGTTCATTTTATCTGTGTTTGATACGATCAGTGGGCATCGGTGGCTTGACTGGTTGTATCCAGATTGAGGGTGAGACATTCGTCTGGCAATTCATTTAGTATATTGGCTAAACTAGGCGTTAGGCGTTTAGTCCCGGTCTTTGATGGGTTGGGATAAGGTAAACAACATATACGTCCAACAGCATTGCTGGCTTACAGTTACGGCCTGAAGCCTGGATGCAGCCAATCCGGGGAACGAGTTTTTCTACATCCCGTTACAGTACTCTTCGTGTGCATACAATGTACATATAGTGTAGCTCAAATAAATTGATCATAATTTATAGATGACTTATCCATCATTATTTCGCAATAAAGTTTGTCTGTTCGTAAGAAGGAAGGATTGACACTTGCGCAAGTGGCAGCGCGTTTTTGTGTGGGAATTGCGAGCGTGACGTGCTGGGTGAAAAATCCCAATCCCAAGCAGACCCGTAACAAACCAAACCGGCGACGAAGATCGACATGATTGCGTTGGCCCGTGATGTGCAGGAGTTTCCGGATGTCTATCAAGCCGAACGTGCTCGTCGATTGGGCGTAAGCGAAAAAGGTATCGGCCACGTACTGCGGCGTATAAACATCAGCTATAAAAGAAACACTGCAGCATCCTCAAGCGGACGAAGACAAACGGCACACTTTCCAGGAGACGATTAAGGCGTATAAAGCTCAAAACCGCGTCATCGTCTATATTGACGAGAGTGGTTTTGCTCACGATATGCCACGAACATATGGGTGCGCCCATTGGCAAACGGTGTCACGGTGTGTGTAATTGGCGTGCCAGAGGCCGCGTCAATGTGACCGGCAAATGTCTTCTGACAGTGGGATTGTTCAAAAGCAATAGTGATGCAGATACTTTTTTCGGCTGGGACGGTACACGATCTGTTGCCAAAACGCCCGACAGCATCCGTTGTGGTCATGGATAACGCGACCTTTCACAAAAGGCAGGATATTCGAAATGCAATCACACAAGCCGGATATACTACTTGAATATCTGCCAGCATATTCACCAGACCTTAACCCCATTGAGCACAAATGGGCTCAAGCCAAAGCAATCAGAAAACAACAAACCATACCGTTGAGCAGCTCTTTAAAATTGAATCATTTTATGTGACGTAGACTATACGTCCATTCCATTACGTCACCATTCATTGCCAATTGCCCATAAGAATAAACGGCGCCCAGAAATAAGG
>CAYXFV010000124.1:0-2405 GCA_964464365.1 uncultured Nitrosomonas sp.
CGTTGAGCAACTCTTTAAAATCAAATCATTTTATGTGACGTAGGCTATATTTTGGTCTACTTCTTCTTTCGTGCGGTTCTTACGTTCCGCCTTCTGAATATACAGCGGATACACTTTAGAAAATGCTGTAGTAAAAATACGGTGCCTGGACATCCTTATTTCTCCGATGCAATCTTCTGGGCGCAAACAACAAAACTCACTTGCGGGGGAATGGCGCATCGCGGAAGATCCGTCAAGCGCAGTGCCTTGTCAAGCCACAACAATGCCTTTTGATTCCAGAAATTCCGCAGGAATATCGGCTTTCTTTCTGCCAGCGATCGCAAAATAGTAAAGCGGCTCCCCTTCGATTGATAACCGATGCCGGTAACGTTCGATAATATAGACATCCATGTATTCGGAAAATATTATTTCGCGAATCATCTTCGAAAATCCTGATGCATCACTCGTATCAAAGAAGGTCTCTTTGATGTTGAATGCGATCCATCCTTTGCTCTCGATGAGGTTAAATGCAACGATAAACGCTTTGGGCGGGATATCGCCAAATCCAAGGGCTGCAACGGTTACCATACAGTTACATTGCCACGACGCCAGCTCCTCGCCTGTATCGTCGTTGAGCCTGGTGAAATCTTCAATATAATAAGCATCGTACAATCCGGGTCTATCTCGAAGCGCGGCATCGCGTGCCTCGTCGATAATATCGACACCAATTAATCTTGATACACCATGCTTCTTGAGCGCCTCTCCCATCATTCCATTGCCCGCACCCAGATCCAGTACGCGGAGTTCGGTGAAGGTATCCTCGGATTGATTGATGGCTGATTGCAATATGGAAGTCACCTTGCTCGGGGATATGCATTTGAGCCGGTCATAAAATATCTGCTCATACAATCCCTGTACTTGATAAATCTTATCGTAGTCATGAAATCTGATTTTTCTCTGTTTTCCTTTTTCCTCGATATGAAAATAGACTTCGTCCTGGCGCAGGCTATGCGCCTTTTTTTTCGGAAATTGAATGATATGCTGTCTTTGCATCAAGCCCTCCTTTTAATGGATCGAATTAAGCCGCGCCGCGAAGCAGCATCGGCTTGAATGAATTATTATGCGCCTCCCGTTACTACCAGATAACGCTTGAGCTGCTCAACGGTGAGATAAGATCGGGTAACGATGCTTCTTGCTACAGCTCCGTCCGGAAAAAATGCCATCAATACCGGGATCGGCAATACTCACGGGCGAAACCCGCACAAAACTATCCGCTCGGTGACGGCACGAGCGCTTTAACCTGTCAGGCCGGAAAAACACCCGTGGATAAGTACCGGTCGCCCCGGTCGCAGACGATGAATACAATGACTGCATTTTCAACCTGAGTCGAAAGCCTGAGCGCGGCAGCCAGTGCGCCACCCGAGGAAATGCCCGCAAAAATGCCTTCTTCACGCGCTAATCGGCGAGTCATGTTTTCAGCATCGATCTGAGAAACGTAAATCATCTCGTCTACCAGCGATGCGTCATAAATTTTAGGCAGGTAAGCAACGGGCCATTTCCGGATTCCCGGAATCTGCGCACCTTCTTCCGGTTGCACACCGATTATTTTTACCGGGTTACGCTGCTCTTTAAAAAACCGCGCGCACCCCATGATTGTTCCCGTTGTCCCCATGCTGCTGACAAAATGGGTGATTTTACCGTCCGTATCGCGCCAGATTTCCGGCGCGGTGCCTTCATAATGTGCCAGCGGATTATCCGGATTGGCAAACTGATCCAGAATGATACCCCGGCCTTCATCGCGCATTTTCTCCGCCAGATCTCTGGCATGCTCCATGCTGCCTTCCCTGGGCGTCAGAATGATTTCGGCGCCATACGCGGCCATGGATTGGCGGCGTTCTATACTCAAATTCTCCGGCATGATGAGAATCATGCGGTAGCCCATCATGGCAGCCGCCATGGCCAGCGCGATGCCCGTATTCCCGCTGGTGGCCTCGATCAGTGTATCTCCCGGCTTGATATCGCCGCGTTGCTGCGCGTGTTTGATCATGGACAGCGCGGGACGGTCTTTCACGGAACCGGCGGGATTATTCCCCTCGAGCTTGGCCAGAATCACGTTGCTGGTGTTGCCGTTATCTCCAGGAATACGCTCGAGTTGTACGAGCGGCGTATTGCCGACAAAATTTTCGATAGACTTGAACATAGTTGAATACGAGCGGGATTGATATGAATAGGTTACCACACATGCAAAGCCCTTTACAGGACACGGGAAACGCTATGGGATAATTCAGGCTGGCATTCAAGCTGATTTGTGCGCTTGATCGGCTTCCACCAGTGACCAACCGATCAGCAATACTATCGGAAAAAAAGAAGCGGATCCCCATAGTTGGACAGCAGAAGGGTGAGGTTAAGGAGTTATTTTCTGTATG
>CAYXFV010000125.1:0-2300 GCA_964464365.1 uncultured Nitrosomonas sp.
GCCTTGCGGAATTGGATCATACCGCTCTGACTACCCTTCTGCGCCCAGACAACGGTCAGAGTTGTTCGTTTTTTCAATATGGCGCACAATACAGTGATGTCAATTCCAGCGGTATTGAAGAGTATAAACCCCGCATTTTCTTTTCAAGGAGACCAATCATGGGAAAAGGACTGACCAGCCGTTATGTTCTGGTTGTACATGAAATTACAACGACAGCCGTCAAAATCTGGTTCGGTGCATTGCTGCCCTCACTGGCAAAACCGCATAACTGGCGTCTGTTGGTTAGAAAGGTTAATTCCGACGATGACAGAGCCAATGAAACGGGGGAGATTGTCCAAACCATCACGCATCTGAAAGAACAGGGCGATATCTGGAAAAGACCTTTCGACCGGCTGGATAAACGCTTTTACCAGACGGAAATCATTGACGGGCTGGAGCCGGGCCAGGACTACATCATTGAGTTTGAATCACGCATCGAACATGAGTGGGTATCGCTGGAAAAATCTTTTCTGACCGCACTGCCCGAAGCGCTGCCCGCTGTCGGGAAGCATCCGTTTACCGTAGGGATCGGCTCGTGTTTCTACACCAAGCATGACGGTGGCCAGGCTGGCCAGGCATTCGAAGCGTTATACCGGCACCCGCATTACAAACCGGATATCAAATTTCTGACCGGCGACCAGGTTTACCTCGATATCGGGCTCGGCTGGTATTCTTTGAACGAAGAGGATTGTCAGAATCGTATTGCCGACGATTATGCGGAAAGCTGGGAGCTGATGCGCGGCATCCTGCGCCGGGGCGGCACCTGGATGCTGGCGGATGACCATGAATACTGGAACAATTACCCGTTTCTGCAAGGAATCAATCCCTATCTGACGACATTGCAGCATGACAAAGATTTCAAAAAAAGATGGGAAACGGCGGCAAAACAAGGCGTACAAATCATCCAGCAAGTCCGGACAATCCGGGTTTTTAATATTGGTAAAGACATTTCCTTCTGTATCGCGGACTTGAGATCGGAAAGAACAAAAAACGGCTTTATGTCCGATGCGTCTTTCCAGGAACTGCTGCAGTGGATAAAACATTTGACCTGCCCGGGTGTGCTGGTCATCCCGCAACCTTTGATCGCCGGTAAAGGAAACGTCAATGACAAGAATCTGCCCGACTGGGAACAATACAATACACTGATTACCGCACTGCAAAACGGCAACCACGACATTGTCGTGTTAGCGGGCGATGTTCACTTTGGACGAGTTTCCCAGGTTATCATCGGCAGCAGCGGCAACAAGCTGGTTGAAATCATCAGCTCACCCACGTCGAATCTCTCGGAACTCAACGGTTACGCAGCCAGCAAACCTGACACATCCCGCAAAACATTCCCGGTCACCCCGGTTCCGGGCGTTACCGCAAACCCGATTACCTATCTTGGCAAGGTCACTACGGAAAACAAGTTGTTGGACCTGCGTTTCCCCATAACAAGAACGACGGAGCATTTTATGACCGCCGGTTTTTATCGCGACAGAACGTCAGTAAAAATGAACATTTACGCATGGGACGCCCGGCGACTGGATAAAAAAAGCGGTTTGCCCAAAGCCATTCGGGGCTTCAATATCGACCCGATTACATTGAAGTAGGTGTGTGTGCGGCACTCTGTCTCAAAACCTGCTCATGATCAGGCAGCTTGAGAAAAATGCGCTGTTGCTGATCTACGGTTACTGCCAGCCCGTCACTTCATAACCTTTTTCCTGCAAGCACCGATGCACGAAATTGACATAAGCTTGGCTGGGCTGCGCAGGACCCGCCGACCGAAAAATAGCGCTCAGCAAACCCCATGTCGCGCCACTTACCGCACCGATCAGGGAACCCGTGCCGGCCGAACCGGAAATCGCGCCGCCAACCGCACCGCTTGCCGCCCCCATCCCGGCACCCATCGCCGTACTTGCCGCAACATTTCCTGCAGTGCCACTGCCTTCCCGGGCGCCGGCTGATTCAGCCATTTGTTTGCAGTATTCGATATCCCGCCCGGCAATTTCCCGGCCTACAGACTGATAATGGACATTGGGATACAGAATTGGCCCTGTGCCGGCGCAGGCCGTCAGACCCAATACAGCCAATCCTGTCAACACTATCACGGCAGATTTCATCGCTGATTACCCCTTTCATCCGCGCACTGGCGGTAATTTCTGTATTGTTCATCGATCCTGCTGCTCAGGCATTAATACCGCATCAAACCACACGTTCGCCTGATCTATGGCACAACCAGATAATTCTGATTATAATGTGAGGATGGCATACTCATTGGA
>CAYXFV010000126.1:0-2266 GCA_964464365.1 uncultured Nitrosomonas sp.
TAATCATGGCTATTATAAACTAGTACGTAATTGTATTGTTGGAACGAACCACTAGGGAGCACGCCTGTTGTGTTTTCGGCTACGGTCTGATCCGCTGCCCGATCCTTTATCCTTTGTTTGATCTTAAAACGTCAAATCCCACTGTAACCAGAAGCGCTGATCCGACTGATTCTGCACGACCAGGTGGCTGACCTGAAAATTCACTTTGTTGGCATGGCCATTAAAGAAATAAGTCATTACGCCACTGAATTCCTCCTGCATATCGTTTTTCACACGGGTATTCGGATCAACAAAGGCATATCGCCCGGCAAACTCCAGATTTCTGGGTATGATGGGAAAAATATAGTGTGGAAAATAACCGGCCTGAATCAGGCCACCCATAAGCTGAGTTTTTCTTGCCGGATCACCCTGGACTCTGAACGTATCGATAATTTCCTTCCAATGCAATTCATGCTGCAATGAAAACCCCTGCCACTTGAAGCGCACTTCTTCCATCATCTGATTGATACGGTATTGTCCGTCTTGCCCGGGGGCAAAACCGGGCAGGTTGCGGCAGCTCCCGCTGTCGGTCTGAAATGCCGTGCATTTGCTACGATTTGTCGCCGCCGCAAAGGCAAAATTAAGCGCCGGTTTTTCATGGAACCCGGTATCGGATTGCGTGAACGGCATTTCGCCACCCAATGCATTCCATTGCACGCGCCCTGAATACATCCTGTGACGGTCGTCATTATTGCCTTCGCCCACACCCAGACCACTGAAGATACCGGCGGCATAACTCATGTCATGCCAAGTGCCGGGAAACACGTTACCGAATATTTGCACACCCTGCTGCCGGTCTACGGTAAAAACATCGGTGACAATCGAGCGGTTGACAAACTGCTGGTTGGCGGAAGACGTCACGCGTTCATCGTTATAAATCACCTTGCCACGGCCAAACCACACTTTAGCCCACGGATATTTTTCCACGGTCAGCGTTAAATCGCGCAATATCGGCTGAGACCAGTCATATTGCAGATAATATTTCAGCCACGGCCAGTAAGCGTGCCCTCTGAGCCGGGTTCTTGCACGGCGAATCCGGAACGAACTTTCGTCTCGATCAAGATCTTCAATTGAACGCGGGTCGCTGTCAAAAGGATCGGAATAGCGGATTTGCACCCTGTTCTGAATCGCGAGCGAAAACCGGTCATTATTGGTACGGAATTCAAACCCGTCCTTACCGTAGCTGAGATTTGCAAAACGATCCGGCACATCGGAATCAGATTGGGGCTGCGCATCAACGGATTCAGATTCTGTTGCATACCCGGCAACGGTAGTTTCTTCGGTCTTGATCGTTTCCGTCTTGCTGAGAACGGGAACGGGGGCTGGTTCGGATACAGGCTCGGGATTGGACACAGCGGTGAGCGTGGAATCAGCAGGCGCTGCAACTGTAGCAGTAGCTCCGGTCGACTCCAGTTTCTCAAGCCGCTCCAGTTTTTCATCAAGCGCCTTCAACTTGGCATCAAGACGTTTTTCAATCGCCAGAAGTTCTTGTTTATAACGCTCGGGATCGCTTATTTCTGCCGCAGCGGAAACATTCTGAGATGCCCCGCATAACAACGCAACGGCGGAAACGATAAGCTGAAAAATGAAATAATTGCGCACGAATTGCAACCAATTGAACTCAAAAGCGCCAATTATTACAGTTTTATTACAAAATTGTTACAAAATGACGATTCGTTTGAAGTTTGAATCCGGTGCAGCACGGAATTTCCAGTGCTCCCCCTTAACAGCTTATGAAGTTTCTACTGCTGCTTTATCTTCGACACCTGGAACCCTGGCAGTAAGTTCAATGCCAAGCGCTTTCATAACTACCAGGGTTGTTTTAAGCGTAGGATTGCCATTTCCGCTAAAAGAGCGGTAAAGCTGTTCGCGAGACAGGCCGGTTTCATTTGCTATTTGCGTCATACCCTTGGCTCGGGCAACGACCACGAGCGCATGTGCAATATAACTCGTATCACTTGTTTGAAATGCTTCAGCCATGAAGATGGCAATCGCTTCATCAGAAGTTAAATCTTCGGCAGGATCGTAGGTTGTTAGTTTCTCAGTCATTTTGCTTACTCCATTCATCAGCTAAATGTTTTGCTGCTTTAATATCTTTTGTCTGCGTGCCCTTGTCGCCGCCACAAAGTAAGACAATAATCATATCGCCTCGTTTCTGGAAATAGATTCGGAAGCTATGATTATTTCTGGTGTGTGACAAGAGAGGGGAAAGCGGTGTAACCTGTTG
>CAYXFV010000127.1:0-2148 GCA_964464365.1 uncultured Nitrosomonas sp.
ATAAGCTCTTCAAATCCTATATGTTCTAAATCATTCTTAACTGGTTAGACTATACCAATACGGGCAGTACACCGTCACGCGAGGAAGCACTTCTTGAAATGGCCAGAGTGCGCCAGCAGATCGATGCAAACCTGCGTGAAGACCCGACTGCAGCCTATCATGCACGCCTTGCGCATTTGCGGCAAGGACAAAGCGGCTTGGGTACTGGTGCTGGCGCCGGTATCAGTGAGGATTATGACGATACAGCGCCAATGCTATTGAACGATCCGGTAACCGGAAATACCAATGATTATTCGCGTTTTGATTCAGCTGATGGTGATGAACGCTGGAAACTTGATAGCGACGTTAAAAAACCGCAATCGCCTTATATCCTGCAAACCGGCTTTGTGATTCCGGCAACATTGATATCCGGCATCAATTCCGAATTGCCAGGCCAGATCATGGCGCAAGTCAGTCAGCATATTTATGACTCACCGGTTGGTCAATACCGTTTGATCCCGCAAGGCTCGCGTCTCGTGGGCACCTATTCGAGTGAAGTCGAGTTCGGTCAGGCGCGCGTACTCGTTGCCTGGCAGCGCATTGTCTTTCCGGATGGCAAGACGATGGATATCGGGGCGATGCCGGGTGCCGACGGTGTCGGTTATGCCGGATTCAAGGATCAGGTGAACAACCATTACCTGCGTATCTTCGGTTCAGCCCTGATCATGTCGGCGATTGTAGCCGGAACAGCTTACAGCCAGCGCGATGCAGGCGGCACATTCGGGCGGCAGAATACGGGCAGTATCATGAGTCAGTCGCTTGGCCAGCAACTGGGACTGGTCACCGCCAATCTGATCCGCAAAAACATGAATATCTCACCGACGCTTGAAATCAGGCCGGGATACCGGTTCAACATTATCGTGACAAAGGACATGGTGTTCAACAAGCCTTACCGATCATTTGACTATGCAAGGAGTGATTATCCATGACACACAGTAAAAACCAATCCACTCAAATCAGTCGAGCCAGCCGAACCATCCGACCCAACCCATGGCGTCAGTTAACTGGGGCAGCAGGGATGCTCGCCATTCTTTTTGTTTTACCAACTGCAAATATCAATGCTGGCGGCATTCCCGTCATCGATGCAGCCAACATCCAGCAAACCACGGTTGCCGCAATAGAAAATGTGGCGCAAACGTTAAAGCAGATCGAGCAGTATCAGACACAACTGCAGCAATACGAAAACATGATCCGCAATACCCTGGCGCCACCGGCGTATGTCTGGGCGCAGGCGCAGTATACGATGAACAAGCTCATGCACATGACCGACACCATCCGCTATTACGGCCAGCGCTATGGCGGCCTGGACGGTTATCTGCAACGCTTTCGTAATGTGAATTACTACCGCAGCTCACCGTGCTTCAATCTGGACGGCAATTGCACCGAATCGGCTTGGAGCATATTGAAACAAGGACAGGATGCCAGCACCGATACTCAAAAGAGCGCCAACGATGCCGTACTGCGCGGTCTCGATCACCATTCACAACAGATTCCGCTCGATGCCGCACAACTGCAAATCCTGCAACAGCGCACCCAAACCGCTGAGGGGCAAATGGAAGCATTGCAATATGCCAATCAGCTCGCTGCTCACCAGGCCAACCAAGTTATTGCAAATCCGTCAGATGCTGATTGCGCAACACAACGCCATCAATGCGCAAAACCAAGCCAAAGTCGATCAGGAAGCCATGTGGCAGGCTGCGCACGAGGCAGCCACAAAACGATTGAGTCCGCAAACATTACCTGCTGGTAGGAAATGGTCGGTCAGGGACGCATTCTGAATCAATACCATAAGGAGAAAAAACGATGAAATCCATCAGCATACTTCTAATATTTATAGGCACGATTTCAGTTCTGGTTTTAACCGGTTGTGAACCGACCGACGGTAAGCTTGAATTGAAAGAGCCCAAAAAAGAATTGAGTGAAATGCCGGAGAGAAAAGGTTGGTTCGATACGCCCATATCTCAACAACCAGCGGATGAGTCAGCTGAATAACATCGCGTCAAAAAACCTGTGAGGGTAATGCTATGCAGAAAATATACTCGACCCTTTTAACTCTAGTGGTTCGTTCCAACAATACAATTACGTACTAATTTATAATAGCCATGATTA
>CAYXFV010000128.1:0-2116 GCA_964464365.1 uncultured Nitrosomonas sp.
GCATTGGAATGTTCGTCGCTCATTGCTTTCTCCTTAAAATCAAATCGCCTGCATGGATCGTGGCCGTCCCGGATGCAGGCACGCCGGGGCGGGTTTGTAAAATGAATGTTTTCAGTTGAATCTAACGTGCTATGCGCCGGTCGATCATCAAAATCACCGGGCAGTCATCGCCGTATTCGCGTTCCAGCCATCCGCCTCCGCCCAGATACCAGCAATCGTTATAGATGCGGTATCCGTTAAAATCTTTGTAGGTATACCAGACCAGCACATGCGGCCCGACCGGCGAGATCACCAGCACGGCAATGAGCAACAGGAACCACAGGGCCGAAGTCAAACGCTTCTTCGAACAATTTCCGGAGTTTCCCAAGAACGCCAAGGGGGAAGTCAGTAATGAACACGTCAACCGGATTTTAAGCCGGGTGATCTATGCCGGTCATATTCAGTCGGACATCATGGCGGTATCGTTACGTCCGGCGCAGAACGAGCCGCTGATCTCGCTGGAAACGTATCAGAAGATCCAGAAGCGCATGCAGGAAAAAGCCAGCATACCGGCGCGCAAGAACCTGAATGAGGATTTTCCGCTCAGGGGTGCGGTACGGTGCAGCGATTGTGACAATCCGCTCACGGCCTGCTGGACGAAAGGACGTAGCAAACACTATCCGTATTATTATTGCTTCACCAAAAGTTGCGAAAGCTACGGCAAGGCCATTCATCGTGACAAGCTCGAAGGGGAGTTTGCCAGCCTGCTGCACAAGCTGGAGCCTTCGCCCTCGTTGTTCAGGGTTGCGACCAGAATGTTCGAGACATGGTGGCATTACCGGCAAGCGCAGATTGCGCAGCGCGGGCAATCGTTCGAGCGTGAAATCGGCAAGCTCGATGGTAAAATCGAGCAATTGATGGACAGGCTGGTGGAAACGGACAGCGATTCGATGGTCAGGGCGTATGAAAAGCGGGTCAAACAACTCGAAATGGACAAGGCCGTTCTGGTCGAGAAATCCGCTCAATCCCTGCGCCCGATGCGTTCATTCGATGCGGCACTTAGAACCGCGCTGGAGTTTATCTCAAACCCGCACCAGCTCTGGGAATCCGGGCGATTGTGCGACCGCCGCGCCGTGCTGAAACTGGCTTTTCCAGGTGGATTTAAATATCACAGAAATACAGGACTTAGAACCGCCGAAACCCCTTTACCTTTCAAGGTGTTAGGAGATCTTATGAGTAAGAAAGTTCAATTGGCGGGAGAGAGTCATTCATATTGGAAGAATAACTAATTGTTTTGTTTGAATAAATATTTTTAATATAAAAAAGTTACTACATTTTTTACCACACTTTTTCATTTGCTGCCTAATTTTTAATCAGTGCAATATCAGGTTTTTTGTGAAACATGATAGTAATCCTGTTGCATATGTTTCAGTGCAACACGCTGGAATTTTATTGAGGTTCGAATTGCCCTCGTGGGGTTTATGTCTGGAAGTACCTTAAACGCTTTGATAGTCTGAGCATTCCGCAGGGGCAACCAGGACACGTTCCCGCAGATAATAAGCTTCAAGTATTGGATGATGCTTTTTACATTGCCATTGATATACCTTACGGCTTATGCCGGGTTGATTCGTGCTGATCATGTCCAGGTGAATACATGTCATGCAGTCGCTACCCTTGCCCGGTGATTTGATGAAAGGGTAAATGATCCGGTGTGGATCAATTCCATTTTCCAGTGCATACCTTGCCCAGGTCTTGACCTGTTCCATCGGTGTCATGGTTTCCAGTTTCAATAATTCGTTGAATATCTCTTCATTGTTTGAATGTATCTTTCTTGCAACACAGAACAATAAACAGACGGCTATCGGGTGCAAATTTTCGGCGCATATTTCTTCTGCAGAAACCCCTTCCGGGGCGGGTGAGTCATCATTAATAATTTTACCTCCCTCATTTTTTGGTCGGGCAGGTCGGGCAAGTCGGGCAGAGGCATTATTGTCATTATTATTCATTGTGTTATTGTGTCCGACTTTTTCATTTTCAGTCGGAAATTGGTCGGGCATTGCCCGACTTTTTGCCTGTTTTAGGGTGTTTTCGGCTATTTTCTGGTCATTTTCAGGTTGTTTGATCAGTGCGGCAAAGT
>CAYXFV010000129.1:0-1846 GCA_964464365.1 uncultured Nitrosomonas sp.
TCTCTACTAAAGATAAAAGCTATAGTATTACTGTTTCTATCTATAATTGGAATTACTGGCATTCTCTGCGTCTTCAGGTGAATGAACTGCGGTAAAAATAGAATTTGCCGGGCTGGTGTTTTCCAGAACGGCAAACCCACCACTCCTCAGGTTATCGATCAGCGCCTGACCGAATGCATCATTGGCGTTATGGCGTAAATTGAACTGTGTCGATGCAGCCGGATAA
Source organism: uncultured Nitrosomonas sp. (assembly GCA_964464365.1). Taxonomy (GTDB): domain Bacteria; phylum Pseudomonadota; class Gammaproteobacteria; order Burkholderiales; family Nitrosomonadaceae; genus Nitrosomonas. The sequence goes on from CAYXFV010000129.1 coordinate 227, forward strand.
AGCCGTCCGATCTGGTCGGCTACATCATCGGCCATGACTTTGCTGTACTGACTGAACACCGGTGACGGATTCCGGATAAAACTGCCATACGGTTGTGTTGTTGCACAACCTCCAAGTAATGACAGTACGCAAATACAGATGGATACAGACCTGGAAACAAATACCGGTTTCATCATCAATTCCCCCGTGTAATCGTAATACGGTTCTGATTGCCACCGACACCGGCCACCAGAATTGCCTTGTCAAACACCGTATCAACGATATAGCGATCACCCTGCAGGCGGTAATTGACCATGACCGTGTCGTCTTTTTTGAACAGGCCGCCTTCGCGGTTTAACAGCAATAACGTCGGCGCTTCAGTCTGCGCCATGACTTTGGGCATCTGGATGATGGTTTTCTGACCGTCGTTATACACGCGCACCGGTTTCCAGAGCGCATTGCCGGAGACCGAATACGCAAAGTCGAGATTGCCGAGATATTCTCCGGTTTCAGGGATCACGCGTGATTGCTTTATTTCCAGCGCGCGGTTTTCCTGCGCCTTGATCGCATCCCATTTGGCGAGCGCATCTTCCGGGTAAATAAACCCGACTCTGGGCATGAATTCACGCCGGTGTGAACGCAACCGTATGTGGTAGGTTCTGCGGTTGGTGGTGACCACAAGCGATGTTTCCAAACCCACATCCATTGGCTTGACGATCAGATGCTGCACTTCATTGGATCCTTGCCCGGTAATAGCGGGTTCGATGAGCCATCTTGCCTGATCACCGAGATGAATCGAATTGACCTGTTCACCCGGTTGTAATTCAATATCGCACACCTGCAACACCGCACAGACGATGCTGGGCTGTTGCGCACCGAACAGGAAACGGATCGAGCCGTCACTACCGGCGACTGGTTTGATGCCCTGTGCGCTGTTCGCCTGCCATTTCTTCGCCATCGCAATGGCTTCGCGTTCCTGCTGGGTTAATTGCGGATTCTTACCACTGAAATAGGCTTCTGTCAGGTTATTGGCTTGAACAGGCATTGCATATCCGATGATCAGGATTTTAAGCATGATTACTGCTATCACCAAAAAGCTTGTTTGAAGCTGCCTAGCTTTTTTATTTCTCTCATTTCTTGCGGATGAAATTAAAGTGTGCTGTTTCATAATGGAACCTCATTACGATTGCCGTGACCAGGAGAAGTCCTGGATGTAAATACCGAGCGGATTGTTGCGAATCTGTTCTTCGGTGGTGCTTTGCGTTGGCGGCCGGTGGTAAACACGTAACAGTGCTCGCATCTTGAACGGCGCTTCCAATGGGTGACCCTGCCGGTCATACACTTTTTCAAGCCAATCCACCTGCCAGGTTTCAGGCGACTGTGGAATCACGGAAATGATTTCAACACTTATCGTTTGGGTTTCCGCGCGTTTGAACGGACTGCTGGATTCGGTACCGTTAAACCATTCATTCGCTTTAGCGGTTGCCGGGTCGTTGGTTCTGAGCATCGCGTAAGCCCGGAAGATAGCCTTGCGCTGCAAGGCGATATCCGGTGTGACCATTCTGATATCGTTGATAAAAGATGCAAGCGAGGCATGCACCACACGCTGATCGGCCACCGCAGCGACATCGGCGCGTGATA
>CAYXFV010000130.1:0-1824 GCA_964464365.1 uncultured Nitrosomonas sp.
GATAAGCTCTTCAAATCCTATATGTTCTAAATCATTCTTAACTGGTTAGACTATAATATGCAATTATGGACAGAATTATCCATCGGCGTAAAGAGCAGGCTCTGAACGGAAGGCAACGGGCATGTCAGCCGCAATGCCGCACGCTGCGCAGGTTATACAAAAAATAAAAGATCGAAACCCGCACAAACATGTCGAATTTCTTTACATCCCCATTACTTTTCTCCATAGACTCGCTGAAGCCCAGGAATGACTAAAAAATAAAAAATGTTCAACTACAGATGATTACAAGTTTTCCATAAAATATGGCGTGTATCTTGCCTTGTACAAACCAATTAATGCTACCCGGATTGATTGCTCATCTTTGAATCACAGATTGGCGGACTTGGATTGATCCAGGTCAATAAACACTGGATTTTATAGCTATAATTATCGATTCGAATCCTGAAGAAAATAAGATAAAAAAGAAACTGCTGCGTCGAATTTCTTTACACCCCTCCTGCCTTTCTCCGTAAACTCACCGGAATTCAAAAATGACTCCAATAAAAAACTGTTCATATACATATAATTACATATCACTCAAAAAATATGGCATGCATATTGCTTGTCTACAAGTGGTCAATGCTATTTAGATTGATGATTAGTTCTGGATTACAAGAATCACAAATATAGCAATACCATAACATAAGGTTAAAATTTTAAAATTTTGGAGAGAATAAGATGAAAAAGAAACTATTTGCAGCATTAGCTGCACTGGGTCTGGGTCTGAATATGGCAATGGTGCCAATGGCTGCCAATGCTGACAGGATTCAACTGGGCTTTATTCTGGACGAATCCGGCAGTATCGGGACCAGCAACTGGAACATTATCCGCCAGGGTTTGGCGAATGCGGTCGATTTGATTCCGGTCGGTGGCGATGACGTATATGAAGTTTCAGTCGTGAGCTTTAGTACCGGCGCAACGGTACGTCACGCGAATGTCCTGCTGGACAGCATCGCGGCACGCGATACCCTGTCCAATCAGATTGAAACCTACAGTTACGCTGGCGGCTTGACCAATTTTGCAGCTGCGTTCAACGCTATGTCAACCGTGCTGAGTAACACCATCGGCCTCGCGGATTTTTCATACGTCAACTTTTCAACTGACGGCCAGCAAAATGAAGGCGGTACAGGTATTCCTCAATTTGCGAATCTGATTGGCATAGGTGTTGACAATGTCAGTGTTGAAGGTATCGGCAGCGGCGTGGATGCAGCCGATCTGCAAAACAACTTCTGCTATCCAGGACCTTGCGATACGACGATGCCGTTTAACTTTCCAGCGCAGGGTTTCTATATTGGCGTAGCGAACGCGCAGGCTTATGCGGATGCGCTGCAAACCAAAATACGCGTTGTTACCGGCCAACCGGTTCCTGAACCAGGCACAATCGCGCTGTTAAGCGTTGCGCTGCTCGGTATGGGCATGATCCGTCGCCGCAAAGAAGTATAAGTTTTAGCAATACCTGATCACCGTTATAATTCGTTGCTGGCACTGACACAAGTATCGGCAACGGATTAAACGGTCTCATCGGCCTTATCTGGTCATTCCCACACTGTAAACACTATAAATCGCGCTACAAATCAGTATTTCTTCCTCGTCTTCTTTTTATTACAGTTCCCAATCCAATCCCGCTTCCCAGTCATTCTAACCGGCTTTACTTCAGTGTATTTCTACTCGCTGCATTTGCACCGGCCAGATACCGCTGTCGATCATCTAGAGCGTTTTTCTTTTAGTTAGAATCGTGGGATTCCCTGTACGTTAAAATAAGAGAAAATAGGAGTGGAGAAGAGA